>JAHRVB010000239.1 GCA_019090895.1 Kangiellaceae bacterium | reverse complement strand
TTGCTACTTTAATGATGCTTGAAGCTGTGCGTCTTTATCCATAACAGCCTGCGCATTTGCGGCACGATCATCAGCAACCGCTTTTGCAACAGTCGGATCAGCGATTGCTAACATTTGAGCGGCTAAATAAGCGGCATTCTTAGCGCCTGCTTTACCGATTGCAACGGTCGCTACTGGTACGCCAGCAGGCATTTGAACCGTTGATAATAGAGCATCTTGGCCCTTAAGAGGTCCGCCGTCCATAGGAACACCAATAACTGGCTTAGTGGTAAGGCCTGCAACCGCACCTGCTAAATGGGCTGCTAATCCTGCCGCACAAATAAACACAGCACAGCCTCTTGATTCAGCGTCTTTAACAAACTCATGGGTTGCCGCAGGTGTTCTATGCGCCGATGTGACTTTAACTTCTGCTGTAATACCCAAGTCTTTAAGGATGGCGAGTGTATTTTGCATGCAAGGCCAATCGGAATCTGAACCCATTAAAATCGCTACGAATGCTTTACTCATTTTCTGCTACCTTTTCTCTAATTCAATTTCTAAAAACAATCAAACATTATACTCAAATATCTGACTAGATGCATAATTTTTGGACTTTTACTAACTAGACCTCCTACTCACTGAGTTTGTATACTTAGTGACTGAGCAAGATTTAGTTCAAAACGTTGCTCGTTCGATAGTGTTTAGAGCGACTTTTCCCAAAACATTGCTTTTCCCATTTTGGGGTCAAGCTCATAGCCAGCAAATCCGAATTTCGAATAGGCATTACGAGCAACTTCATTACCTTCGAGAACTTCGAGGGTGATTTTGCAACAGTCTTTCTCTCTTGCAATCGATTCGACTTTTGCGAGCATTTTTTGGCTCAAACCTAGCCCGCGATGAGCGCCAATGACAACGACATCATGAATATAAATTAGTGGTTTGCATTTAAAGGTAGAAAAACCGATAAAGCAATTAATCAATCCCACGGGCTCGTTATCAACATAACAGAGAAGCGAAAATGCGTTTCCTTGCTGTGCCAGTTTTGCGGCCAAGTTAGCTTTAACTTCTTCAGCAAGTGGTTTTCCTCCACCCA
This sequence comes from Kangiellaceae bacterium, assembly GCA_019090895.1. GTDB lineage: Bacteria > Pseudomonadota > Gammaproteobacteria > Enterobacterales > Kangiellaceae. The sequence continues at coordinate 43,474 of JAHRVB010000239.1, read as the reverse complement.
TAGGGTCTTCAGCGTAGCAATTGAGTAAATAGCTTATATCAGTTGCGTGTTGAGGATTAAGGTAGTCTGCGATGATGATTACGATAGTGCTGCTCATTATTAATTACTCTTTTTAAATCCATTGGTGATGATTTAATGGAAAATAGGAAACTACATTGCAAGATGCAATAATGATACAGCGAGTATAACAAGCACTTTTGAGCTAAGCTATACGATAAAAGTTTTGGCTATATGAAATTTTATAGTGCGTGAACTGCGGTAATAATATTAAGAGTTCCGAGACTAATAACTATGAGTTCGATTAAAAACAAGGAAAGCAAGATGATGAAAAATACTAGTTTAGTATTTGCAGCGATAGTATTCTGTATCGGTATTCTTAATGTTAAAGCCGATAACGGTAAACCGGATCTGTGGAAAATTGAAAACAAGGGACAAACAAGTTACTTATTTGGCTCGATTCATTTGGGTTCCAGTGACATGTATCCACTTTCTGAAATCGTCGAAAAAGCTTATCAGTCATCAAATCATCTGATTGTCGAAATCGATCTGAATACAGTGGATCAGTCAACCCTCATGCCTTACATTCAAAAGTTTGGTGTGAATACCCAGTCGACGTTGGAAAGCCGATTAACACCAGAAACAGTAACGATATATAAAGAAGCGTGTGTTAAAAAGTCGCTATCCTGCAGTCAATTTGCTCCCTTTGAAGCTTGGCTTTTAAGTGTGCAACTATCGGTGATGACTTTTAAACAACTGGGATATAAAGAAGCGCTTGGCATCGATAAACATTTCTTAGATTTAGCCCATAAATCCAATAAGAATATTATTAGTCTAGAAACAGCTCTTGCGCAGCTGAAGATGTTGAGCGGTTTTGACCAGCAACAACAAGAATTAATGTTGGTTCAAAGTCTACAAGCGTCAGAATCTGAGGCAAGTGAGCTTTTTAAAGCGTGGAAAACCGGCGATGATATCAGCTTGATAAATATGTTTAATAAAGATATCGAACAGCCTGGAGCCAAAGGAATTTACCAGTCAATGTTTACTGATAGAAACCAATTGATGGCCGATAAAGTCGACAAATACCTATCCGAAAATAAATCACTTTTCGTCGTTGTGGGAGCAGGTCATGTTGTCGGGGAAACTGGATTAGTGATCTCATTAAGAAATAGGGGATATACCGTTACTCAAATCCAGTAGTTATTTAGAGTTCGAGTCAGAAAGTATATCTATGGTAAACCAATCAACAGCGTGAGTCAGAACTCTGACTTTTAGGCCCACGCTGTTTATTATGTTCAAGCTCAATCACAGTGTCGGCTGTTAATTAGTCAAGTGCCTGGTTCTTTACCCACGGAGCACCACTTTCACGTAGTCCCTTTTCTAACGCCGGAATTTTGTTTCTAATAATTTGATTAAGTTTATCTCTTTCGAGCAACAATTGAGCTTTAGCGTGTTGCAAGCTTTTCACATGAGTGGGGGTTGGACCATAGGTAGAAAAAGCAGTGCCAAGTTCGGCAACCCCAATCCAGTTATTGACTGTCTTCTCATTGGACAGATAGACTTCAAATCGAGAACTATCGCCATTAAGCTGATGATCAATAGAGTGCAGTTCAGAGCGAATATCTGAAAGTTGTTTATCTAAACCACCCGGCGCTGACTTCGATTGAAGAACTGCTTGTGATAACATCTTCATTTTTTCAAGGGCTTGTTCGAGCACAAAGTAGGTTGCACTGGCATCTCTTTTGACATTGCTTAATTCCTTCCAAAATGAGGCAACTTTTTTATGACTAGCCCCTTCCAAAGAGCCTGGATTAATGGCATTAACTTTAAAGGTCTTTGGAGCGGCCAAAAGTGTCGATTCTCCACGTACTTGCTGACTTAATTCTACGCTGTAGTTACCAGGAGAAGATAGGAATCCGATTTGAATATAACTTTGATCATCAACTGCTTCAGGCTTGGTGATAGCGTCTGAACTCGGAATGCTGAGGTCCCAACTGACTCTATTTATTCCCTTATTGTTGCTGCCTTTCACTCGTCGAACGACTTCTCCAGAACTGTCTTTAACAGTCAGCCACACTTGGGGCTGTTGTTCACGCCGTTCACTCTCGACTGTTTTCCATCCTGGAAAAGCGATGGATTCTGCGGGTTTCATCTTGGATTCTTTTGCTTGGCGCATCTGCTTTAGACTTTTAATTGAATCGTTTAGATAATAAGTAAAGGTCGCACCAAAATTAGGATTTTCTGCGTGGTAATGGGCGGCTCCCTGAGATCCTTTAGGCTCAAATCTTGAGAGAGGTCCCTGTTCTATATACCAAAGTGCATCACGAGGAGTAAACAATTGAGAGGGTGTTTTTAGCGATGCTTCGGAAATTTCTCGCAGTGAACTGTAATCGTCAAGAACAAAGAAACCTCGGCCAAAACTAGCGAGTATAAGATCATTTTCTCGTCTTTGTATAGTGATATCACGGAATGAAATAGTGGGTACGCCGCCATTTAATTCGACCCAGTTTTTGCCTGCATTAATTGTGAAAAACACACCAAACTCAGTGGCAGCAAACATAAGTTCTTTTTTAACGTGATCTTGAACAACTCGCCAAACCAGGTGTTTTTCTGGTAGGTTACTGCTGATTGATTTCCAGCTTTTTCCTTTGTTAGTCGATTTCAATAAATAGGGTTTGTAGTCGCCAAACTTGTGGTTATCTAGCGCGATATAAACGGTGTCTCGGTCGAATAAATCAGCTTTAATATCATTTACAAACGCCGTATTTGGTACTCCAGGTAAGCTACCAACGTCAACTTTGCGCCAGTTTTTTCCACCATTCTCGGTGATGTGAATTAAACCATCATCACTACCGGCATAAATTAGTCCTTGTTTCTTGGGGGATTCAGCCAGCGAGGTAATGGTGCTGTAGTTAGACATTGCCCACATATCCCAAGCAGCATCCCAACCGGGTTTTTTGTCCATGATGGGCTGTTCAATTCGGTCTAAGTTTTTAGTTAAATCACCCGATATAGCAGTCCAAGTATCACCTCTATCTTCAGAACGCCAAACGCGCTGAGATGCGTGATACAGTCGAGTGGATTTGTGTGGACTCACTAAGATAGGAGCGTCCCAGTTAAACCGTTCTTCAGGATCCCCTGGATCGGGTTGTGGCTGAATAAACACTAGTTCACCGTTAGTACGGTCCACTCTTACTAAGTTTCCTTGTTGCCATTCGGCATACATTATATTTGGATTTCCAGGCTCCGTCGCAGGTTGATGACCATCAGCAAATAACACCATTTCCCAGTCTGAATTTCTGATCCCGTTCCTATTGTCTGTGCGTGACGGTCCGCCTTGTGTACCATTATCTTGGGTGCCACCATAGATATTATAAAAAGGTGCCGCATCATCGACAGCGACTTTGTAATATTGAGTGATAGGAAGATTAGAAATAAACCGCCAATTATTTCCTTTATCAAATGACTCATAAATTCCACCATCTGAACCCATTAACATATAGTTTTTATCGGAATCTAAAAACGCGAGCGAATGATTGTCACCGTGCTTGTGTTCTTCGTTCATCGCAAAAAATGTTTTCCCACCATCGTTAGACTGCTGCATGCCGGGACCGGCCAAAAAAATCTGATCAAACTGATGTGGACTGGCATAAAGTTCTTGATAGTAATGCGGTCCAGTTCCTCCGCCGACAGCATCCGATTGTTTGCTCCAACTAGCGCCTCGATTAGTACTCTTATAGACCGCTCCCTTGCGTCGATTGAGTTCAATGGCAGCATAAAGTACATCGGGATTTTGTGGAGAAAGAGCAAGGCCGATTTTGCCCATCTTCGATTCTGGTAAACCACTCTTGTTTGATAATGATTTGCTCTGTTTACTCTTCTTGCTGGTGTTAGTTGCTGGGTTAAGTTGTATCCATGTTTCTCCACCATCTTCTGAACGATGAATTCCGCTTCCTTCACCACCATCAAGCAGTGCCGCGACTGTTCGGTGGCGTTGCCAAGTAGCCGCATAAAGTCGGTCTGGATTTCTTGGATCAATTAACAGGTCGGTCGCGCCCACCCATTGATTATCTCCTAATACCCGCTTCCAGTTATTTCCGCCATCGACAGTTTTATAGACACCTCTTTCGCCGCCTTTAGACCACAATGGTCCCTGTGACGCCACCCAGAGAATTTTCGGATTGGTTGGGTGGACGATAATTTCAGAAATGTGTTCGGAATTTTTTAGCCCCATATTTTGCCAGCTTATCCCGCCATCATGGCTTACATAAACGCCATCGCCAAAACCGACATGTCGACCACTCACATTTTCACCAGTACCTACCCATATTGTGGATGAGTTATTCGGGTCGATAGTGACTGTACCGATAGAATAGACATTTTGATCGTCAAATAAAGGCGTCCACGTGGTGCCAGCGTTGACTGTTTTCCATACCCCTCCGGAGCCGACACCAACGATCCAAATGTTCTTGTTATTGGGGGCGATATCAATATCAGCTATTCGTCCCGACATTAAAGCAGGACCAATATTTCTTAATTGTAGACCTTTGAAGGTTTCCGAATTCAGCGGGGATTCTGTCTTAGCAGCAAGAAGATTAGTATTGAAAATGAAAATGAAAATTAGGGCGGTGACAAAAATAAGAAACGAGCGTTTTATTAGCATTATATTACTCCGAATCGGCAGTGATTCGAATTCAATCTTTTAACCGTTAAGATCGAATGCAATTCAAATCAAAAATAATAGTGAAACTACTTTTATTTATATAACACAAACTGGAATGGCTTGTCGAATTCCTAGGTAGGTATTAAAGAGCTGAACTTTGTATACTTCTTACAAGTATTCTTATTTACCTGAATTGTTCGAGAATCAGCGCCTTAAAACGGTAAGGCGCTGAACGTGGAACACTAACGGCAAGCAGCCGGAAGATAGGCAGCTTTAATATCAGTCTTATTTTCACCGCTGACTGTCATTCCATCAACGGGATCACTTCCTCCACACAACCATGCCAGCGGAGTTAAGTGACTTTCTTTAACATACTGTGGTCTTAAGGTTAGAGTTTTTCCTTCTAATCGACTGTTAATTTTATTTCCTAGTACTACATGAATCGCCCCGTCTTCAACGTACATACTTTTCACGTAGTTACCCATCATGTATTTTGCTTCAGGAATTCCTGCTTCAGCATTATCTTTAGGAAAACGCCCTTTGTATTGATAGAACTCGGCTACTTTGGGTTTTAATGCATTGGTCATGGTAATACCCTCGGCCATTTGTGCGCGAATGGTATAATCTTGGTAGGCGGGAAGTGCAATTGAGGCCAGAATTCCAATGATGGCAACCACGATCATTAATTCAATCAAAGTAAAACCACGTGTTTTTTTTACATCCTTAATATTGAAAGCACTCATACAACAGCTCCTAATTGGAAAATGGGTAAATAACTGGCAAAAATAGAAAAAATAATAAATCCTGCAACAAAGGCAAGAATGACCGCCATGATTTTTCGTGACGCTTGGGTGACTACCTTTTCAGCAGATGAAATAATTCGTTCAGATTGATAAGCAATCTCGTCGGATAAAGTGCCAATGGACTCTGCAACTTGAAGATTATCTAATCCATCAGGTAGATGGAGAGAAACACTTTTGGGTGGTTTAGAGAGGCTGTTAAGCGCTTCCTTCATGTCCATGCCTACGGACTGAAGTACTCGCAGGTGACTCATCCAAATCACGGCATGTGTGTAATTTACAACAGACTTAATAAATGGTATTCGGCCAATCAGTTTTGCATTCCACGATTGACCTGTCGCTAATTTATTGACCGGAACAGCGTATAAAGTCGCGAGTAGGTATCCAATGGTAATTACAAACACAAAACCTAAAACACTAGGCGAGAGAACACTACTCTGCCAAGATAAAGCGAACTTGGTGAAGGTTGGTAAATCGGCTCCAAAGCTTTGAAATATTTCCTCGAATTGCGGCAGAACTTGATAGTTCACGATTGAAAAAACGATGGTTGCGATTACGGATAACCAAAGTGCATAGGACAGCCCCATGGATAATCTAATCTTGAGTAGCGAGAACACTTCACTAATGGTTTCATGGGCAGCTAGTAATTCTACAAATGAAGCGTTAGCTGTCGTACTTTCCTTTTCTTTGTTAGAAATAGCGGTCAGTAAAGAGTCATCAACTTCGATGACACCTAAATGAACAATGGTCTTGGTCAAACTTTCGCAGCGATCGTAGTGAGTTTTGGCTTCGAGAACTAATTGTTTATTATTAAGAATACTCAGAGATTTTTCTAATACCTCTGGTGGTGAATGTCCTTGCTGCAACAATTGGCGCATGTTGCGCTGAATAAAGAGTTTTTGGTTTTCATTCATAATGACAACATCCTTGAACGGTTAAAATTAAAATGTTTAGTATTTACAGCTATTTGGCAGTTTCAATCTGTCGATACTGGTAATGTTAGTGCCGATGATCTCGTATCCCTTGGGGGGAGGCGCATAACCGCACAGCCAAATAATGGGTGATAAATCCGATTCAGGTACATGTGCAGCAGTGTAGGAAAGAATTTCACGAGTTGGTTGGTCATATTCATCGACAAAGTAAAAATTGATGGTGCCATTGCCATCGAATTTCACTCGATAGCCTAAAGTCGAGAAGTCATCTTGGTATTTTTCTAAAGTTCTTGGTTTAGGCCAATAGCCTAGAAAGGCATATTCCGACACGATTTCTGACTTGAAAGTTGTTATTTTGGTGCCGGTCTCAGAATAAAGGGCTTTGGCCGTATATTGTGGAACCAGTGATAGGTAGGCACTTGCCAGCAATACCATCACAATCAGACAAAGCGATATTTCAAATGCGGCATAAGCCGTGAAGCGAAGAGGTGCTTGTTTTAAATAGTGACCAAAAGCGATCATTCCAGAATGCCTACATCTATGGTTCGTTGGTCGATAACGAAAGTGTTTCTAAATAATTCCATCGACTATGAAAATAAATTTAATTTTAGTCGACTTCCTTGAAAAAAGTAAAAGAAATGAGTTCCATTTTCCGGTTTAAGCGCTTTAGTTGCAAGTGATTAGAGCAGATCTTGAGCTTGCTCGATTGAATTAGAGGTTTGGAAATCACTATACCAAAAGCCTGTTCTTCCCATATTCTGGTAAGCAGCAGAGAAGAATCAATTCGTGTATTATCAGACGTTAGTTAGAGAAAATAAGCAGAGTAAAGGATAGAGAATGAAAAGCACATCCCCTTCATTTGTAGCGTCAATTATCGAGAAAGTGTCCCAAGTGAAACCAAATGAGCTGAAAGCCACCAGCGCTTCATTTCTTATGGTTTTTGTTCTGATGGCAGCGTATTTTATTCTTCGCCCCGTTCGAGATGCGATGGCAAGTGATTGGAGTGATTCTGAAGTCAGCGCTTTATGGAATTTGCAGTTTTTTATCAGCGCCGGAATCGTCTCAATTTATGGTTTGGCTATTTCGAAGATTCGGTTCAAATATATCGTGCCGCTTGTATATAGCTTTTTTTCGTTCAGCTTTGTGGCTTTTTATTTCTTATTGCCACTACTTAACGATCCAACTCTAGCAGAAAAATCATTTTACGTATGGGTGAGTGCTTTTAGCTTGTTTCATCTGTCGGTGTTTTGGAGTTTCATGGCCGATACTTTTTCGCCTGAACAGAGTAAGCGTTTATTCTCTGTGGTTGCCGCTGGAGCTAGTGCCGGGGCGATCGCGGGGCCATCGGTCCCAGCTCTGTTTGGTCAGCAGCTCGGACAAGACAATTTAATGTTGATTGCAGCATGTTGCTTGATTTTGGTGGTGCCGATTTCCATTTATATCTACCGCTTAAAAGTAACGGAGCTTAAAAATCATAATGTTAAAGCTGATCTATCATCTGCTGCGCTAGGTGGCGCATGGTGGAGTGGTTTTCGTTCGGTTCTTTCAAGCCCTAAGCTTTTGGGGATTAGTGCCTTCCTATTGCTCTATGTATTTATTGGTTCGTTTGTTTATTTTGAACAAAAAAACTTATTAGCGGAGTTCTCTCGGCCAGAGCGAGCGCAAATATTGGGCGGTATCGATTGGATAGTCAATACAGTGACCTTTGTGATGGCATTCTTTTTAACGGGTAGAATTGTAAAGAAGTTTGGTGTTGGTATATCCCTTGCTCTTATGCCTGTGTTGCTTGTATTTGGTATGACCATTTTAGCATTCGCGCCCATGATCGTAGTCATCCTAGGAATCCAAGTTGCACGACGTGCGGGTAACTATGCGTTAACCAAACCAGCAAGAGAAATGTTGTTTACGCAAGTCACACCCGATGAGCGTTTCAAGGCGAAGCCTGTCATTGATATTGTGGTCTATCGAGGTGGTGATGCGGTGAGTGGTTCGTTGTTCGCTCTTTTAACAGAAGGAGTTGGCCTGGGTCTAATGGCGGTATCTTTAATAGGCGCATTTATTGCGTCGATATGGACTGCTGTAGCACTCTATTTGGGCAGGGAATATGAAAAAGAAGAAACTGCCTCTGCCGACACAAGCGAGCCTGCGCCGAAGCCAACATAACCTCCGATGTGCTGTTTTTTCCATCGAAGAGTCAACAGAGGATAATAATCACATTAGCTTTATACCTTCTTCCCAAAAGTCACTATAATCGCAAACTGAAATTTTACCGGCTGTCGGTTGTTGAGTTTGCCATTGTTGTTTTTGGGAGAGAAGTTTGTGTCCATAAAGTCTAATTTTACTAAAGTCATTGCAGTCGCTGGTGGCGCTGTCACCATTGCCGATGTCGCCCAACCCATTGCACCTTTTGCCAGTTACATCATGGCTGCTTCTGCTGTTATGTGTGTCGTATTTGGCGTGATAAAGATGCTCTATAAATCTTGGGGCGAGACACTGTCGGTCTTTTATTTCCTTTCGATGGGTCTGTTTGTTCTTTCTTCGACTATGTTTTATTTTCAATCTCAAACTGATGACGGTCAACGAATGGGTGTTTTATCAACCAAAATTGGGCAGATAGAATCTTTTCAACAATCCCTCGGAATGATAGAACAAAAATTAGACAGTATTGATCGTACGCTCAAGAGCGTCGATACTAAAATGGATAATGTAAAAAAGGAAGTGAGTAGTGATCCCGTCAAAGAGCTCGCAAACTTGGGAATTGCATGGACAGGTATCAAATTCTATGAGGCCATCAATAATAACGATGAGCGAGTGATTGACCTTTTCTTTAAAGGCGGTATGCGACTGGGTAGAATCGGGCACGAGTACCATGGTTTTACTATTCTAACCAGTATCATCCATTGGCCAAAAAGCAATTGGAAAGCCGTTTTAGAAGAGGCTGATTCTCGTGGGTATGATTTTAATGAGGCGGTTTTTTATCATCATAATTTAGAAAAAGCGCCACCATTGCATGTAGCCTTTTTACAGAGTCAATTTGAGATTGCTAACTACCTTATTAATAAGGGGGTAACTCGAGCAGAGACGCTTGCTCTATGGACCAAAAGAAAAGTAACTGTGCAAAAGACCATTGACAAAAAACTGCCTGACTGTCGACCAACTGTAAGCGGCGGAATAGCTTTTACCAATAGTGATTGTGAGAGACGGCGTATTTATCAGAAGCGGGATAAAGCAGAGGCCAAAAAAACGATGGCTAAAATCGATAAGATTATAGGAATTCTAAAGTCGAATTAAATATATGCCAGTCTTCAATTTATATGGGCGACTTGTAAGGTTGATGTGTAAGCTTGATTTAGTTGGGTAATAAACGCCACTTAACATTGGAAGTGGCGTATCTAAAGACTAATAAGAATTCGCGGTTCCTTGATCGTCAACATCAGTCGTATTTCGACTAAAAGCGGCACCAGTCACATCATTAACCCAGGCTTCACCCAAAAATTTCACGCCGAGGGTATTATCGTAGATTTTATCGAGTTTCATGGTATTGTAATAAACTGAAGGCCAGGTAGAAATACCTAGACCAAAGACCATTCCTTGATCAAATTCAAAAATTGAATTGTAGGAAAATACATTTTTAATGCTAGAAACTGCACCGGTTGATTCACAAACCCCAGTGTCGCCGTTAGCGAGTAGTGAAACGCCGTTAGGACCGCCAACTAATCGATTGGAACTAATCTGATTTCGAGACGAATAATTGAGTCTGAGAGCGGTTAAATCTGATTCTAAAATCTCGTTGGACTCAATGTTATTGTCTGAACTATTAACAAGGTGGATGGAAAAGTCAGTCGATTTCCAAATTAGATTACCGATTAAACTATTATTTGTAGTGCCTGCGCCACATAATTTTATACCACCAACCGTTTTGTAGAATTCATTATTTTCTATCGTATTTTCTTTTGTTGTTTCGCCTACTTCGGTGTTATAAAGGCGGATAGCAATTGATCTGGTTTTGATAAAATCATTGTTTCGAATTTGCGAGTTATCGACCTGGTGAAATACCACACCATGCCCAGTATGGCTAAATGTAATGTCACTAATATCGACCTTAGAGGAATGTGAAGTATTGATACCAGCAAAGAAATCAGAAATCGATCCACCTGAAATAGTGACGTTATCTACATTATTCAGAGTGATCCCTGCTAAGTCTTGACTTCCAGAGATTTTATAACCGTTTAAGTTGATAACAACGTTGCTTGATGCAACGTCGAGTGCGGTAGATCCAGTAGTGCAATGTAGGTCGGACGATAAGGTTAGATTGCTAGTAATGCTATCACCACAAGATACCGCGGTCGCTAAATGAGACGCACTGATTAACAATAAACCAAATAGAACCTTTCTAACCAATTTCATATTATTCTCCGGTAAATACTTAAATTTTAATAATTAACTCTCTTCGCCATCGCCTATTGGTTCATCGCCTGTTGAGATCCTGGAATTGGAAAAACCATGATCGTTATTAAAATAGACATGAATGGGTGATTCGTTGCGTAGCATATCGATTAAATGGTCAAGCTGACTGTGGTGATAGTAGAGTGAAAAGCTTATATCAGAGTGCATTAATGCCTCTTGAAGTTCCTCATTCTCGTTTTCGCTAAACCAAACACTGCATCGTTGCCCTGAAACACCTTTTAAGACAAGGTTTGTTTTGAGCACTTTTCTGGATGACCAATTGTAATAACTGTAATGAGTGACCTGAAATTGTGCTTTTGCCATCAACTCTTATCCTTTAAGTGAATTGAATGGGAACCTACAAATCTGGAAGGCTAAGATATTCTTATTGAATAATTTTCGCTATCCCCTAAATAGGGGGTGGCAGGTGATTTGCAATTTGTTATATTGGTGATGTAGGCTTGTTCAAAATGCATTCCTAGTTAATAGGCGAATTTGCTCGCATTAGGTCTTAGCATCAGCTCTATATATTTTGGTTTAAAGGACTAGCATTCATGCCGTTGATACTGACATTGAAGTCGTTTTCCGTAAATCGCGCACAAGTCTCTTGATGGTTATGAGGAAGCTTGGATCTTCGTTGATTTTTCTTATCGCGTTCTTTTTTGTTACCGCATGCTCTACGGTTAACGACGAAAAAGTAGTGCAGCTTCGGCAAGCGACGTTTGTTTTTTCTGATCATCAAACTCCACCAGCTTTTAACAAGAACGAAGAAGTCACTCTTCCACACAATTGGAATAAATCCGGCTTGCATGGTTCAGCATGGTATCAAGTTGGATTTGCTGTAAACGAGATAAATCCAAAGGAAACTTGGTCAGTATTTCTGCCACAAGTCATCATGAATGCTCAGGTATGGCTGAATGGGCACGTTATCGGGTCTGGTGGCTCGCTTGAAGCGCCGGTGGCGAGATATTGGCATACACCATTAATGTTGAGTTTTCCGACATCCTTACTCAAAGAAAATAATACACTTCACATTAGACTAGTAGGTTATACCAACCAACATGCGAAATTGGGAATTGTCGAATTAGGACCCGAAGCGCTCATTCAAAAACGATACTCGGTTAAGTATTTTAAGGCGGTCACTCTTAATGTGATTAGCGGCGTATTTACGGTCCTTGTTGGCATCCTTCTTTTTTCAATTTGGTTTAAACGAAGAGAAAGTGAGTATTTCTGGTTTGCGATATCGAGTGTGACGTGGAGTTTATATAGTATCAATATATTCACGATTAACATTCCGATAAGTGAGGAGTATTGGGAGAAAATCGTTTTTCTTTCATCGGGTTGGTTGGCCATTTCTATCGCATTTCTATTGGTTCGATTAGATCAGTTTTATTATCCGAAAATTGAGTCTGGATTACTCTTGGTTAGCGCGATTTTAAATGTCCTTGTACTGGTTTCACCTGAACAGTATATGTTTTCGATTTTCCCGATCTGGCTTCAATTCTCCTTTCTAGTTGGCTGTAGTGGAATTGGCCACTTTGCTTGGCGTTGGATAGTCGATAGAAAAAAACAATCGGGAATTATTTTAATGATGATATTGGGGATCGCCATGGCTGGTGCCCACGATATTGCGGTACAGTCCGGTTGGCTTGAAATAGGCAATATTCTCTGGCTCGATTATTCCTTGCCACTCTTTTTTATCGCAATGAGCTATCTATTAGTGAGTCGTTTTTTGTTGGCATTGGAAGAAAAAGAATCCCTTAACCTGGATCTCGAAAATCGAGTCGCTGAAGCGGGAAATTTACTGGAACAAAACTATCGGAAGATCCTGTTTATGGAAAAACAACAAGCCACTACTAATGAGCGCGAGAGAATTCATCGTGATCTCCATGATTCAATTGGTGCAAAATTACTATCGCTTGTTTATAGAAGTGAAAATGAATCAGAAGCGGAATTAGCCCGCTCAGCACTGACCGATTTACGCAATGTTGTCCATCAAGCACCGGTTAGCGAACAATCGCTATTGGAAGCTGTTTACGAGTGGGAATTAAACTGTGTTGAACGATGTCTCGAAGCAGGTAGGTCAGTCGATTTTTATATCCACCATGTTCCACAAACCATCGATTTAGCGAAGAGCCGTATTCATAATCTTGCGGCGATACTTTCGGAAGCGTTAACTAATTCATTCAGACACAGTGATAGTCGAAATATTAGAATATCGATTCGATATCGGCTTGGCGCGTTAAGATTTGAGGTCGGTGAAATTGGCCATTTTAAGAATCAACGAAACTGGGTCGAAGGTTGCGGTATGCAAAATATGCGCTATCGAGTTGAACAGCTTAATGGAAAAATTACTTGGCAACAAAGCAATAGGATCAACCGTGTTATCTGGACATTCCCAATTGAGGTGAAAAACAATGAAGAATGAAACGCAACTAAAAAGAGTTCTATTGCTTGAAGATCATGTGGAGGCCCAAGCTTGGTTGTCTGATGCGATAAATCTGGCGTATGCGGAACAGGTTGAAATAGAAATTACAGAAACTATTGCGGATGCAAAATTGCTTATCAAAAATAAGTTATTCGATCTCTTTCTTGTAGATTTAAATTTACCCGATGGCAACGGACATGAAGCGCTGTCTTACGCAAAAGGCCTTTATCCAGAATTGGTTTGTATCGTGACTACTATATATTCCGACGACTCTCATTTATTTCCCGCATTGAGGGCCGGTTCTTCAGGTTACATTCTGAAGGATGAAAGTAAGCAAACTATAGCTTATATGCTATCCAATGTTGAAAGAAATATTCCAGCAATTTCTTCTGAAGTTGCACAAAGGATACTCTCTTACTTTCACGAGCCTACTCTGTTAGAAGAGCAAAATAATTTGACGGAAAGGGAACAAGAAACTCTTTCAATAATCGCTAGAGGCTTAAGTGTTAAGGCTTGTGCAGGCATGATGAAAATTAGCCCTCATACGGTGTCTGGTTATGTCAAAGAAATTTATCGGAAACTCGGCGTTTCTTCTAGAGCCGAACTAACCAGTGAAGCGATGAGAATGGGAATGTTGAAGTATTAGATCGTCGATTCTTTTGTTAATTGGCGTATCGAATCATAAATCGAATTTCAGTTTCACCAGGTTCCACCTCAGAATTATCTCCCGTGTTTGACATGCTAAAGAAATCGCCTTTGCCACGCTTAGCGGCTATGTAATTGCGGGTAGGTGTATCTGTCTTACTAAAAATTCTAAAGCCGGCAGCTTTTAGAGCACGCTCATAATAGCTAACGACCTCCTTAGCTGTTTTTTTCGTAGCAAGTAAACCATTTGCTTCTTTTATAGTTCCCACATAGTACTGCGCTACGTCAACCAAGCGTGTTTCGGGCGCCATCGTTAGACCGAATGGCACTTCGAATTCTGCTTCCGAACTGGCGAAGACCTTGTCAACTGAAAAGAAAGCAATACTCGTTAATATCAATGTAGAAAAAATGAATCTATGATTTATGCTGTTCATGAATACCAACCTAATTATGTTTATTCACAACTTGGTTCAAAGTTAATCCGACATCATTTGGTTACGTCGGATTATCCGCGTTATGGTTAAAAATTTTCAAGTAATGTATCACCCGCCCAATCAGCTTCGTTAGCCGCGTCCCGATCAGCACCACCTCCAACGGTGCCCCAGAGTGCAGACGCTTCATTGCGTAATCCATCAGAAACGCTACTACTTGTGCCACTGGCTATATTGCGTTCGCCGCCAGACACATTGCTTCGATTTCCACTTGCGACGTTGTTACTGCCGCCTGAGACGCTGCTAGCGACTCCACTTGCATTATTGCTGAAGCCTCCAGTGACAATACTTCGATTAGCGTTCACAATATTGCCCACTCCGGACACTAATCCACCAAATTGCATATAGTGATGATCTCGCCCAATTATTAAGTAATGAGAGCCAGATTTTTGAGGTGTAACACACCATATTCCGCCGTTGCTTTCGCAGTCTAGTTGTATCAAGTAAGCGTTGCCACTTGTATCAAGTAAGCGTTGCCACTTGTATCAACTGAAGAACAAAAATTAATGCTAGCATTGCTTGCTTCAAGCATAACCTATCACAAAATTTCCTAACCCGTTAACAGTATCGGAACTATCTTCTCCATTATTGATATGAACATTCACACCACTAAAAAAATACCGACGGATTTCCCAGAGCATCATCTTCACCATTGACACAAAGGATAACCTCCGAAATGAAATTTTGCAGTAATGTGTTGTCAGCAACTAGTTTAATATTGTCGGTTTCCAAAAATGACCAGTATTGCTTCCATTGCAGTAATGGTAGCGAGCATCGCTGCAATATCTGCCGCATTTCCATCTACCGCAGTTTCCACGGCTGTAAAGTTAGAATTAACATCCGCGGCAACGGCGGGTGTACCAGTTGTGAATGAATTAGGAATGTCGAGTTCACCAGCTTGCACTGCCGGTTGTAGAATGATTAAGAAAACGCTAATCAAAGTCATAAAATTATTCATTGGTATTTCCTTGTTGTTTGTATTTATTATTGCCATTCGCCTTGGTCCCAGACCAAGCTATCCCAGTTATTATTAGCAGTGGGTGGTGGCGGTGGTTCTGGCTCGTCGCTTCCACCTCCACCTCCACAACTAGATAGAAGACAAATAATTAAGACAGAAA
The DNA here is from genome assembly GCA_019090895.1 of Kangiellaceae bacterium. GTDB lineage: Bacteria > Pseudomonadota > Gammaproteobacteria > Enterobacterales > Kangiellaceae. The sequence continues at coordinate 27,954 of JAHRVB010000239.1, read as the reverse complement.
AAGTATGAATCAGAATTCGTTTGGTTTTACTCATTGTGAAATTCCTCAATGGTTTCTTACTATGCGCTAAGAATAATGGCGCATTTTCAGACAAGCATTGAGTTTAAAGTTGAAGTGATATTGTCGGTATCCCCTAAACGGGGGGTATTGGTTTAGAATTTTTGAATACAAAATTTTTTGAAAATCAGGATCAGTCAGATTCGATAACTTATAGTAAAAAGTCATAGGAATCACAAATAGATCTTTATACTAAGTTATGCTAATTACAGCGTTTAGTGCGCAAAGTGCACCCACATTTGTGGGCCTAAAGTTTCAATATGGTATTTATAGAGAACCACTCTTTCGATCAGCTTTAACTTTCCTAAAAATCTTCAGATAGAGTGCCTGCTGCCCAATTAGTGAAATCCGTGGCTGTACGAAAAGCACCACCACTCACTGAACTGCTAACACCAGATGCTTCATTTCTCAAACCTCCAGAAACGCTGCTAGCGTCGCCGCTTGCAACATTGTTTTGTCCACCGGAGATACTACTATAACGCTCAATTGCAGTGTTCTCACTGCCACCAGTTACGCTGCTTGTGTTACCACTCGCTAGATTAAGCGATCCACCAGACACATTACTATATGCACCACTTGCGATATTGTTTGTTCCGCCAGTCACGGTGCTGCCTACACCACTTACCAGATGCCTTACTCCTGCAATAACACTACTGTTAACCGAGTTCACTACATTATTGAACCCTGATACTAGGCTCCCTGATTGGGTGTAGTGATGTCCTCGACCGAGAATCAAATTATGGGAGCCTGACTTTTGTGATGCGAAGCCCCATGTTCCGTCAGCGATTTCACAGTCAGTTTGATTTTGATATCCACTGCCAGCGTTATCTCTTGCAGTGCAGTAACTGAAGGAAGAATCAAGCACTTCATCATAGCCAACGATTAAATTTCCCGTTCCATTAACGAAGCCTGTCGTATTTTGACCGTTATTTACATGAACATTTACTCCACTAAAAAATACCGTGGGTTGTCCTTGTTCATCTGTGCCGCCCGCCAAATATGGGATCACTTCAGTAATCAAATTTTGAAGGAGAGCATTGTCGGTAATTAAAATCACATTGTCAGTTTGTAATGAAGCGATATTAGCTTCTAAGGTAGATATATTTTCTTCTAAAGCTGCTAAAGCATTTAGCACTGTAGTAATGTCTGCGGCGTTTCCATTAACAGCCGCTTCCACAGCTGTAAAGTTCGAATTGACATCGGCAGAAATTGCCGGCGAACCTGCTGTAAAGGTGTTAGGAACTTTGAGTTCACCGGCTCTTGTCGGCAACTGAAAAGTGATTAGTCCTACAATTATTAATGTCATTAACGTGTTCATTAGTAATTCCTTTTGATTGGTTTAACTGTTTCGTTTTGATTGCCATTCGCCTTGGTTACAGGCTACGCTGAACTATCAATATTTGCGGTAAGTTGAGGCGCTGTATGTCTGGCTTTTCACTGCTTTCTTCACCACTACGACAATTTGATAGAGCGGAAATTACTAAAGTGTGAACCAAAATACGTTTGACTATTCTCAAAGTGAAAATCCTCGAAGCTTCTTATTGCTCCGATCTGAGTTGAAGCCTAAATTTTTCAAACCGTGAGTTTAGTATCGAAGAATGATTGCGGGTATCCCCTAAATAGGGGGTGTGAAAGTTGGCCTGGATTATTTATTCTAAACGCCTATTTCTAAAGGTGGTTGTCTAGGATGACTCATCATCGAACTACTGCGACAAAGCTGCTTTGCGAGTTAAAACTGACATGGAGAGTGTAATGAATACCATTTTTAAATTAATTTCGTCATCTATTTTCCTTTTTATCATAATTTTTTTTGCAGGGTGTGGCGGAGGAGGAGGAACTGAAGAGCCAATAAATAGCTCTCCCGAAATAACTCTTACTGGATTATCGCAGGTGGCATCGGAAGTAGGGAAAGATTACACTGACGAAGGTGCGACTGCAACTGATGCAGAAGACGGCGATTTAACTCAAAAAATTATAGTTGATAGTGATGTCGACACATCAATGCCCGGCACTTATTCTATTACTTACAATGTCTCTGATTCAACAGGTGCTGCTGCGAGAACTATTGCACGGATGGTGGTTGTCGTTGAGAATGTTGCAGATGCCACTGAAGTCATCGATATTATTGAAGTCGATGGTTTAATTGAAGCAACCTTGTTAAACGGAGAAAAAGTTCTCCTCGACTCTTTTGATGAATGGCGAGAGCTTGATACGCAATTTCCAATCACGGCTGAGCAAGAAATAGGCATGGATAATCTTGATGAGTTTTTTGCCGACAAAATTGGTATGAACTCGAAATTTGAAGTAAAGAATGCTCATTGGGTTGCACCCAGCAGCTTTAGTTTAGCTAGCGACCAAACTAATTTTAAAAAACAGCTTAGCCGTAATACTTGCGTTTCTTTCGCAGTGGTTGCGGCATTAGAAGCTGCTTATAAAAGACAGTTTGACTTGGAGCTCGACCTATCCGAGCAGTTTGTCAATCATATGCAAAAAAATGTCTCTATTATTCGCGATAATCCTCAGGTGCCTTATAGAGAAAACCAGCTCGGGTTTTGGGCCGGAAGTAGTGTCAGTTACCTGCTTCATTTACTCCATGCTGGTTATCGGGTACCAACTGAAGAAAGTCATAAGTATGTCGGACTTGCAAATTTTGGAAATACTAGACAAGACGGTGATAACCCGTTAATGAACTTTCGTAACGATAATATTTTGCAAAAAGACGTTAACGATATTAATTTGAGTGCTCATGAAGTCAATTATAATATTCCGTCAGATTTTGAACATATTGCATTACCAATTAATGCAAGTTATAGAGCAAAATATGGAATTGAATCCTACGCCAGAGTAATACCAGGTGAGCTTAATAATCTAGAAATTTATAAAGAACTCATTTCACGTTCCTACGAGCTGATTGTTCAAGTTAGATTGGCGACGGACCCTACACCGGGAAATGGTATTATGGACCCCTCCGAAAATCTAACTAGTAGCCATGGCGTTGTGTTTATTGGTTACGACGATGAAGAAAGAATTTTTTTAGTCAAGAATAGCTGGAGTAGTACAGACTTTGAGAAATGGAGTTACGACTGGGTAACTGAAGGTCTGGTTTCCGATGCTTCGTTTATCAATAGAATAAAAGAAGATTATGAATCGCCTGATTCTAACGATATGCCTCAACGATTTATTGGCCGCTGGCATATAAATATGGATGGGCTTCGAGGAGAGCTAGACATTACCCGCTTGCCTGGTAGCTATCAATCCCTTAATGGCCGAGACGACAATCGCATTGGAGCTTATTACGCTGAAGACGGATCTGTCTATCGAGTGAACGGTCAATTCTTTGGAGATCGCTTCAGATTCTATTTTGATGAAAACGAACCCAATTTAGATTATGAAGGCTTGCAGGGGCATCGGTTTGACGCTTATTTTCGATACTTTAGTATATTTGCTGAGAGAGACCACTACCATATTGCCGGTACCATGCTTGATGCAGATGATGGAGAGGTATATGGATTTTACGCAACAAGATTAGATGAGTTTGCGGGTAGTCGCGACGAATATTATTCAAATACTGCCGGCGAATCACCATTGTCGGCAGAATCCTATATTGGTACATGGTTGATTGGTGACTCTCGAGCTAAGTTCCATTCGGTAGACAACGACCTCGGAATAGTTTACGGAAAGGTATCTAATTTCACTTATGAAGAAGAAGTTTCAGCGGTTCTATCGGAAGGAAACCGTCGAATTACCTTTAATGTTAATGAAGATGTCTTTGACTACCAAAATTTTACCGGTTATTTGTTCACAAAGGAATTAGGTATTTTTAGTGGTGAATTAGTTCAAAAGCCAACGGATAGTGAAGAAGTCACCCGAGGATTTATTGCCATTCGCCAATCGAATAGTTTACCTGATTTAACCGTGACGTCACCAAGTAACGGAGCTAGTATTCCGCGTGGCAGCCAAAATGTTGAGTTTAGAGCAGAGGTGAGTGATATTGATGGCGAGACAGTGACGATTGTATGGACGAGTGATTTAGATGGCGAAATTGGAAATACTGCTTCATTTAATCGTAATGATCTCAGTTTCGGAACGCACCAAATTACAGTCACCATTGATGATGGTTTCAGCGAACATGAAGCGGTAGAGGAAACTCTCCAATTAACCATAACCAATGATGCACCGAGTATTGATATTACCCAACCTAGCAACGGCGACAGTTTTTGCGCAGATGAATTAATTAATTTCAAGTCGACCGTTATTGATTTAAATACAGTGCCTGGATTTACGTTACCCGATGAATCAGTGAGTTGGCATGTCACTAATTTATCAGGAGACAATTTCACTTCCATTGGTACCGGAAAAGATGTGGACTATGCCTTTGTTAGTGGCGGTTTTTTGGTCACGGCTAGAGCAACGGATGAGGAAGGATTGACGGACGAACAGACCATTGAATTATCCATTGATGGTTGTAGTGACAACCCACCCAGTGTGACCATTGTTGACCCCGCTACTGATAGTGGTACATCTGATAACCAATACGTTTACAACGGATTCGACGACGTTAGAGCACAATGGTATACCGATGTCAGTGTTACCGGTTCGGCAAGTGATAATGAAGATGGAGCCCTCTCAGGAGTCGCATTGGTTTGGAGCACTGACCAAACTGGTATACAAGACTCTATTTTGGCAACAGGAACCAACGCGACGGTCAGACTATACTCCGACTCGTGTTTTGGTGTGTGGCATGAGGTGACGTTAACTGCAACGGATAGCGACGCAAATGAGCGCTCGCAAACAGTTAGAATCTATATTTGGACGCTCTGTTAGTAGAGCGCAATCGAGTCTATTCTAGTTGTAATAAATTATAACTATTCGGTCCGACAAGCTAATTGTTCGTCGGATCGAGCGTGTTAAACTAGTCTAGTCTTATTCGACTAAATTGACTCTCAATGAGACTGTTTTGTAATCATATAATCAGCTAAGAAGTAACTACCTAATAGCCCAGACAATCCTAAGAATAATCGAATATCAACCAATGCCAAACCAGATAACGCTCCTAATAACGCGCCGAGTAATTCTATAAAGATTAGTTGTTCGCTGATCATTTTTTGAAAAATATTTTCCATTTTTTCGGGTGAAAATGTCTTCGCTTTTTCCTTTACCATTTGACGAAGGTCGAGTTTTTCAATGAGAGAAACGAGTTCCTCAATGAGCCAGTTGTGTAACAGACCATCGGAAAGTTCCGATTCTATTTTGTCGAAAAGTAATCGATGACAAGTGAGAGTTAAATACTTAAGCCTACTTTCATTTTCATCGGCGATAATATCAGATGTGCAAAGTTGTGTAATAATCAGCTCGGTCCAATTTAGTTCTGATAGTTTGTTTGCAACCAATTTACCGAGCATTGTGGGTAATGTCGATTGACTAGATTCGTTGGATGGTTGTTCATCGTTGAAATTAACGATTGACTTATCTTTATACTCAGAAATAAGTGATTGTAACCCCTCGAACAAAGTCTCGCGAAATTCAAAGCTAGCAACCAATCTGAATAAATATCGCTTGATATCTTCATTGTCAAAATCGGCAGACCATTTCGCCATCTTGGCAATGCCGCGTTTTATGGTATCTTGTTCTTCGATATGAGCATCAAGGGCTGTCGAAAGACCGTCCGCTATTCGTGGGATGTTTCCGGCAATCGTGCGAATAATCGGTTCGATCATCGATTGCATTTTCTCGGGATTAGCCTCTAATTGCTCTTCCAACCATTCGAATCCTTGCGATAGCAGTTGTTGCAGGTCTAATTGCCCTGAGAAGTCGTCTACGAGCTGTTGTTGCAGTTGATTAAAGTAATCGTTAACAGAATCTTCATTGTCTTTTAATAACTGCTCAATGAATGAATTTATTTTGGTTATGTTTTGTTTTTTCGATAGCCATGAGTATGAGCCATCTTTAGCCTCCGCCAGTACTTTGTTGACGAGGTCAGAATGAAGGAGGTATTCATTCCATTGCTCTTTGGATAGAAAATTATCAATTAGAGTCTGCGATAAGCTTTCAGCTAATTTATCTTGATTCTTTGGGATTAAGCCCTGTCTACCAAAGGCTGTCTTGTAATGAGGTTTAAAAAGCATTTTTATAGCAATGTAATTAGTAAAATAGCCAATATTCGCTGTCAACGCGATGGTATAAAACACCTCTCCATAGCTAACGAGGGGGAAATAAAAATAGATGACTGAAGTGATACTCAGCAATATCGGCAAAGCGTACATGCATACATGGCGGATTGAATTTATCTTTGATGATTTTGACCTAGAGGCATTTTCAGGCATTCAATTTTCTCTCATTTAGATTCCAATAGTTAATAAAGCAATTTATAAGCCAGCTATCTCAGTAAAGTTAATATTGCTAACTTGTTGATATTAAAGTGATAGTAATTTTGTTAACAGTGGTTAGTGCTGATGATATTGGTTAGAATGACGATTGAAATGGTAGGATTAACAATAAGCACTCTCACTATCTGGGGCGTAAGGCAAAATGGCAAACGAGCAAGAACGACAAAAAGTAATGGCAAGAATTGCCGAGGTATTTAGTAATCACGTGCCTTTTCATAATGTCATCGGTTTCAAGTTTGACCAATTGTCGGTGGATGGTTGTCGAATTAGTTTCCAAAACAAACCTGAACTTATTGGTAATTTCATCCAAAAAATTCTTCATGGTGGCGTGACAGCTACGGCATTAGATGTAGTGGGCGGCGCGATGGCAGCCGTGGGTATGATGGAGAAATATCCAGAAGCCGACGAAGAAGAGCTCGGAAAGCGCCTCTCCCGTATTGGAACTATCGATTTACGTGTTGATTATGTTCGGCCGGGACGAGGTGATGCATTTTACGCCCAGGCCAGACTCTTACGCAGTGGCCGAAAGGTCGCCGTAGTGCGAATGGAATTACACAGTGAAGATGATACACTCATCGCTTTAGGCACTGGCACTTATATGATGGGATGATTGGGCGGGTTAGTTTATAGTCTTGATTCCTATTGGCTATTAGACTTCTTCCTAAATACAATATATAAAGCTAATTATCTTCCTTTTGCTTATTAAGGTAAAAATATTAGCTCCATTGTTACTGGTTTTTACCTTTTTTAAATCGAACGGCCAACGATCTAACGCGACCTCCACAAAGAATTACTATGACAACTTCTCGAACAGAATTATCCGGCTGGATCTTTGCCTTCAGTGCTTTTATTTGGTGGGGACTCGCGCCCATTTATTTTAAGTTTGTTACTCATGTTAGCGCGCTTGAAATTCTTGCCCATCGAGTGGCATGGAGTATTCCTGTTGCTTTAGTGATGATGTTTATGGTCAAGAAGAGAATTGAGCTATTTACAATTTTAGCCAACAAAAAGTTATTACTGGGACTAATTGCCAGTACGGTATTGATTTCGTGCAACTGGTTTATCTTTACTTGGGCGGTTACTCACGAACAAATTTTATCCACTAGTTTGGGCTATTTTATTAATCCGATCATGTCCATTGTAATGGGCGTCCTATTGCTCGGCGAGCGGTTGGATAAGCTGCAATGGGCTGCGGTAGGCTGTGTGGTTTTGGGAGTTGCGAATCAGATATTCAATTATGGAGAGGTGCCGTGGATTGCCCTCAGTCTAGCGACTAGTTTTGCAATTTATGGCTTTATTAAAAAACAATTGCAGGTGGATGCTCTGAACGGGTTTTTGGTAGAAACAACACTGGCGTTACCCTTTGCGGGCGGTTATATAATTTGGACATTGGTAGCTAACCAAGCAGTATTTTTGCATCATTCCACTAACACCGATGTCTTATTGATTGCGGGCGGAATTATTACCGCTGTTCCTTTGATCATCTTCGCGATTGCGGCTAAAAAAATACCACTTAGCGCCATGGGATTCTTGCAATTTATCGCACCATCGATAACTTTCCTACTTGCTACTCAAGTTTATGGCGAACCACTGAGTTCTGAGCAACTGTTGAGCTTTATGTTAATTTGGATCGGTTTGGCCTTGTATCTGATTAAACCGATCAGTGCTCAATTTAAAAAGTCGTTGGCACGTAACTAATTAGGAAGTGACTTAGGCAACTATTCGAGTACCGAACTCGCCGGTACCTTCAGCGACAGCCTTAAACGCTCCTTGAGACCTGCCACTGACTATTGCGATGGTTTCAACACCCTCGCTAAGTAAAGTCATTGCCTCTTCGACCTTTGGGATCATGCCGCCTTGAATAATTTGTTGATCAATAAGCTGCTTCGCTTGAGCTCTATTAACTTCAGAAATTCTTGATTTGGGATCACTTAACTCTTTGAATACACCACCAACTTGAGTCGTCAGCAAGAGTAACTTGGCTTTTAATGCTTTTGCGATTTGTACTACTGTAGTATCGGCATTAATATTAAATATTTCAGCATCATCGGAGATCCCTAACGTTGCAATCACTGGGATAACATCTAAATCTAATAGTCCTTGTAATAGGGTGTCATTAACTTGGGTGACATCTCCAACTTGTCCAAAGTCGATGGGTTTATCACCACCACCCGATACTATAACGGGAGGGCGTTTAGTCGCCTTAATCAATCCAGCTGAAGCACCATGACAACCAAAGGCTGGTAAATCAAATTGGCTGAGTATTGATACCAGGTCGACGTTTACTTCGCCCACAATCGCCTGTTTTACCACTAACAAATCCTCTACCGAAGTGATTCGTCTTCCCGCGACTTTATTCGGTGTTAATCCGTGACACGTTTGTAATCGATTAACTTGAGGTCCACCACCATGAAGAACGACTATAGACCAACCATCAGCATGCAAGTCTTTGAGATTGCTCGCTAGTCCACCACTTTCTTTAGGGTCTAGCAGAACATCGCCGCCCACTTTAATGACCGCAATTTTTCTTTCAATATTTGATAGGTTCATTTCCGATCTCTCGATGGCTGCATAAAGTGGGAATAGGCTGGATCGGGTAGCTCAATCAATGATGAGCTACCGTTTAATGCTAATCTCTTATTTAATCGAAATGGTTTATGGCCATAGTCCAGGGTTATCTAATCCAAAGTGCGCTGGTTTTCCTGTCATCAAATTAAAGCATTGAACCGCTTGTCCTGCGCCACCTTTGATAAGATTGTCGATCGCACTAGTAATGCACAATGTTCTAGTGCCAGTATCTTCGTCTACTCGGGTCTCGATGCTAATTTCAACTCTTGCTGTTCCAGAAACGGCGACCACTTCTGCCGCGGCTCCTTTAGGACGTACACTCGTTAATAAATGATCAGCATAGTAGTTTTCATAAACCGATTGGATGCTTTGTTGATCCTGTCCTTCAGCCAAGTCAAGTTGGGATACCGCAAGAATGCCTCTCACCAAGGGTGCGGATACTGGAACAAAATCTAATGAAATTGCTGACCCACCGGCTTTGCTTAATGTCTGTACAATCTCTGCTCGATGCTGATGATGGAGGGATTTGTAAGCTTTTAAATTATTAACTCGGACTGCGTGATGTGTACCTGCTTGAGGCTTGACTCCAGAACCTGAAGAGCCAGTCATAGCAACGGTTCTCACATTGGTATTAGACAGCAAACCAGCATTGGCTAGAGGTAATAATCCCATAGCAATACCAGTGGCGAAACAACCTGGACTAGCAACGTGTTTTGCTGTTTTGATTGCATCACTATTGAGTTCTGGCATACCATAAACAAAAGTTCCTAGACGATCAGCACAGGAGTGTTCTGGCGCATAATCGCGGGTGTAGTCTGTTAGATTGTCTAATCGGAAATCACCGGATAAATCGATAATTCGAACGTCGACGTCAAACAATTCCATCGCGACTTTTGCTGTAATAATATGAGGCATTGCAAGGAACACAATATCTGCACCTTCAACACATTCTTTTGGAGTAATATCTTGCATTTTTATATCATCGAATCCCGGAAGATTACGGTGAACCTGACTAACGGATTGACCGATGTAGTCTTTACTGGACACTCTTAATACTTCGACATCGTCTCGAACAAGCAAGTGCCGAAGAATTTCTGCTGCGCCGTAACCTGCACCGCCAATGATTGATACTTTAGTTTTGCTCATAATGATTCACCTTCTAATGGATTTGCATTATTAAAAATTGAGTGGTCTGTAATTTTCGTATTGGGTTTAAATCGATTAAACAAAATTCATAATCGTAAGCGCTATAGCTTAACGGGTTGCAACAATACCCCAACCCTTTGCCCAACAGGGACATTATTATTGGGAAACACAATGGCTTCTCCGTCTTTTTCTACGGTATAGCTCTCATCATTGCCGTCGGATGCTAGAAGTGTTCCTTTGTCGAATGAAGTAAAGTTCTTTACATCATCGCCGAGTAATAGCTTAAAGTCATCATTGGTTTTGATAATATCTTGTTTGACTTCGAAGACTTTGTAATCCGTGTTATTGAATGGTTTTATTACTGGCGCTTCATCTCGAATTAAGCGTCTTAAGTTGGAGTCGATTCCAATAAAGCTGTTCATATCATTTTCGCCAAAAGGCATGACCTTTCCAAGCTCTACAGTCGCGGAAAGAGCGTTAAAACGGTTGCTCGAATAATAACTAAATGTACCGGCTGGTTGATTTCCCAATAATACCGTTGTGATGTCAGAACCGCCAAAAAAGGCGATATGGTTTTTGTCCCAAGGGCGTTCGTCCAAATAAGGGTAGACAACAAATTTCTCATGTTTTGAAGGTCGTATTGCTGTGTGTAAATCAAAATGGTAGCGAATCGGATTGATTATTTTTTCTGTTTTCTGGTCGAGAGTAACAGTAAAAAAATCGGTAACAGATTGCTCTATAATCCTAGCGCGTTCACATTCATAATCAGGCTTACTGTCGTTATTGACAATAGATTGATAACGCCCAGAAAACAAACGGTTTAAGTTCTGAATCTTAAATCGTTTACTGATGTTCATAGCCGGAGGATTACCAATAATGAACATTAAGTTAACTTTGACTTCGAGTTTATCGGCCCAAATGTCTTTAACCATTTTGTCGACAATTTCAATAGGCGCTGTTTCGTTGCCGTGAACTCCGCTTGAAATAAGAACGTAGCTAGCACTAGGGGATTTCGGAATAATCTGCAGAATACCAATATCGTACAGTCGAATTTTTAGACCATTACTTAAGCTGCTTTCAAAAGACTCTTCACTGCCAGTTTCCCAGGTTCGAGTAAAGTTCAAAAAATCGCCATTTGAACAAAAATCCTGCCAACTCTTGTTTAAATCATTCATATAAACTCTTCTATCTGGGTGTTATCAAAATCGGAAGGCTTGGAGTGGGCTAGGACTTAAAGTCCAGAACAACCAGCGAATCACGATGCAGTGCGCACGAAAGGTTATTTAGTGGCTGTATTATAACAATCTTGGTGCTGAATCCAAAGCACAGAAAGTTGCTGTAGCTTGTCATTATTAGCTACTGGCGGTGGCAGACAGAGCAAGTTGATGTTTTCAGCAATAAGAAAATCGAGGGTTTCAGCTGATATTTTATCAACAGGCCTATATTTGCCATCACAAAGAGATAATACTAGTCGTTCTTGGATTTCTCTTTCCATGGTTAATTCGGCTTCAAGTAAATGATGTCTCGCCGCTTTCAGATTTCCAGCAATATTTATTTTGTCTAATGCGACGTCAAAATACTGACTTTCAAATTGTCGGCGAGATGTTCGCAAATCACGAACCGAAGTCTCGCAACGTTCTATATTTTCTTTCGCTTTAGATAATAACTGCTGATCAATTAATTGTTGAAACTGCTGGCTAAACCAGAGTGTAAATAATAGTCGATTGACCGAATAAAAATGCTGGTCCTGAAGGCTTAACAAGAGACTTTTTACTGGAGAATTAGCATAGAAGTGGGCAGATGCCTGCCAAAAGTCGGCCACCAAATTAATTGGCGGCGTCTTGGTTGATTGAGCATCTGAGTTTGGGTTTTCACTCGATTGCTTGTGAGATTGAGTATTCATACTTCGATACATCTCTTCTCGGGCATTTAACCCTGTTAGGCTATTGTCAATTAGCTTTCTAGTTTGAGTTTCTTTTGAAGTCCTATTCCTTAGTTCTTTAAATAATCTAACGCCATATTTGAAAGTGTCTTAACGCCAAGTTTCATACCACTCTCATCAATATAAAATTCAGGGGTATGGTGAGCCGGTGCGTCTTTGGTTTTTACATCTGTCGCTTTGCCACCTAAGAAAAAATAGAAGCCGGGAACTTCCTTAGCAAAATAGGAGAAATCTTCTGCGCCGGTAATTGCATCGATTAATACAACATTATTTTCGCCAGCTTGGCGTTTCATAGTGGGCAACATATGCTTCACCAATGTTGGCGTGTTATAAGTAATTGGGTAGGAGTTTGACATAGGAATATCAACATCCACTGTTGCGTCCATACTGGCTGCAACATTGGTTGCGATTTTACGTATTCTTTCATGGATAGTCTGTCTCATGTCGGCATCTAATGAGCGGATAGTTCCAATTAATTCAACTTCTGAGGGGATGATGTTAGAGCGTACTCCGCCGTGTATGCTACCGATAGTTACAACTGCAGCCTGTTTGGTTAACGGGACTTGTCGAGAAACAATGGTTTGTAAGCTATTAATAATTTGTGCAGATACGACGATAGGATCAATGCCATTCCAAGGGGTGGAGCCATGCACTTGTTTACCATGAACACGGATCCTAAAATCGTCAACCGCAGCCATGATTCCGCCCGGTCTATAGCCAATCACGCCGACGGGGGTTTTAGAACTAATATGCAACCCAAAAATAGCATCTACTTCAGGTGATTTTAATACCCCTTGCTTTACCATTAGCTCTGCACCGCCTTCCTCTCCTTCTGGTGCTCCTTCTTCTGCTGGTTGGAAAATGAATTTTATTGTACCGGGAATAGTATCTTTAACTTGAGCCAATACTTCTGCGACGCCCATTAGAATAGCGACGTGAGTATCATGACCACAGGCATGCATCACACCAACCTTTTGCCCTGCGTAGCTAGAAGTGACTTTTGATGCGAAAGGTAAATCGACTGACTCGGTCACTGGTAAACCATCCATGTCAGCACGTAAGGCCACTACTTTTCCAGGTAGTCCACCCTTTAAGATACCCACAACACCAGTATGAGCAACACCTGTTTGAACTTCCATTCCAAGTTGTTTAAGGTGTTTAGCGATGACTTTGGCTGTTTCAAATTCTCGATTGGATAATTCAGGGTGTTGATGGAAATGACGACGCCAGTCAATCACTTTAGACTCTATTTTATTGATCAGTGGTGTAAGTTGGTTGTTTTCGGAAGCTGGCGCTGAACCACATAAAAATAACCCTACCAAAGATAATGTGACTTTATAATTGTGTTTAAACATCTGACATTTTCCATAACCTGAATGAACGTCTGAGCATACTGGTTTTGGTCTTGATGCTCAAGTGATTCACAGCGAATAGGCTCTCAAATAAGACGCTAAATTTTGTAGACTAATTGGTAAGGGTTAAACTGCGCATTCAAAACAGTTAATTGATTATCTAAATCAACATGGTCTTTATTTAGAATAATCGCTTCGAAGGTCGCCATTGGGGTTTGATTGGGTTTCTTGCCGGCTATTTTCGTTGGACGTGTATCAATGCCAGCCTCAAATACCTTGCTAAGAGTGAGATATTTTCGGTCCAATAGCTCAGAATTAATCAATCCCTTTATCGATGTTGCTACCGCGAGCTTTTGCGATTCAATATAACACTGATGTTGAATAACCAAAGTATCATCGTGAACTCTACTTAGAAACCAGTCTAAGGTGGTGTTCAATTGACTGAGTTTTTCTAAGTCGAAATCGCTTTGTAATAGACTGAAGCCAGTATCTAGAAAACAAAGTTGGTTGGCTGAAGAAAGTGGGTGGTTGGCTTTATATTCGACCAGCGAACTAAATAAGTGAGCTGCTTGAGAATCCAGTTTTCTGAAATTCAGATGCTTGCCGCTAATATTTGGAATTCTCTGTATTAGGCTAATTAATTTTAGTAGTGCACAGTTAGTTTCGAAGATATATTCGATCGGCAAGTGTTGCGGAGTAGTATGTTGTCTTTTTTTGTTTAGTTTGTGGTGCAGCGAATGTTCTATGATTTGCGCTTCTTTGGGTTCCATAGCAATCATTTGAGACGCATCATTGAGGTTCCTTCTATAACCGTATAGTTGTCCTTTGGTTGGGAATTGCTCAGTCTCTGTAATCAAACTTGAATTGGAATCGGAATTGGTAAGAGCTAAGAACAGCTGTTGTTCTTTGAGAGACAGTTTCCCAATAAAGACTTCTTTGGAAATAAAGCAATCGAGTTCGCAAAATTTAGCACTGAACTCGGAATCGAGTAGTCCGCTGTCTGAAGTGTCTAATATCTCTAATAAATGTTTGACAATCAATTGACCAACCTCAGAAAATCCGCCTTGATAGAAGACTCTGTCTGCTTGGAGTAAAAGACTAGCAATAATAATGTTAAGGTGAATCGGTTTGAAAAAATGTCTGCTCGTTTCATCTCCGACTGGAATCAACAGTCCACCGTGCAATGAGTCGAATGTATTAGATTGAACAAATTCAGAGAAGTGTTGTTCAAGTATTATTCGCTGTTGTTGCGGCGCTACAATCGATAACTTGGCGACCTCAAAGAGTTGCTGAATTAGACTATCACTAAGGTTCGCAAGTTGAGCGAATGAATGTGAGTGAGATATATCGGAGAGAGATTGACGAGTTGTTTCTAACGGCATCCGTCGAAATTTCTAGCTTAAAGATAACTATATTATGAACTCTTGGCGCGCTGACAGCAAACTCGATTTCGACCCTTTTCTTTTGCTCTGTAGAGGGCCTTATCAGCCCTTTCAAATACGGCTTTGGTGGTATCGTCATTTTCAAATTCTGAAATTCCAAATGACATAGAAACAGAAACAGAGTCAGTTCCATTTTTTACTGAGAGCTTTGAGATTCCTGATCTTATTTTATTGATTGCTCGCGTAGCATCGACAATTGAAGTTTCGGGTAACAAAAAGATGAATTCCTCCCCGCCAAAACGTGCAATAAAATCAGATTCTCGGACACTTTTGGTTAAGAAATTGGCGATCTCTATTAACACTTTGTCACCAAATGAATGGCCATGTTGATCGTTGATTCGTTTGAATAAGTCAATATCCCCAACAACCAAAGTTAACGAGTTGCGATAACGGCGCCAGCGATTGTATTCTTGTGTTAACCGTTCATTATATGAATAGCGATTAGGTAGTTTAGTCAGTGGGTCAGTTTGTGCTCTAACTCTTTGTTCAGCTAAATCATCTTTAAGACGGCTCGCCTCATCTTCTGTCGCTCGAAGTTGTTCTGACAGCTTATCCATTTGTGCGATCAATACTTCGCTACTTGCTTCTTGTTTTGAACAATAGTGATTAATCTGACTAACGATAGAATCCATATGATTAAACACGGTGCTTTTAGCTTCGTCTAAGGTCGAAGAATTAGTCAGGCTATCTTTCATTCCGGAAATATTACTACTTAGCTCAAGGTTAAGTTGCTGACTATCTTGGGAACTATCTTGGCTATATTTGAGAGTTTGATTGATAAAATCATTAACCCTAACAATGCGACTGTTAAGTGTTTTAAGAAACGTTTCGAATTGAACGTGTTCTTGGTCTGAGATTTGTACAAACGCGCTCGTTATCATTTCTAAAACAGAGGAAAGTTGCTCGATTCTTTCCAATTGATCAATTTCAACTTTTAATCCGTCGGCAACCGAAGAGTATCCGTCCATGCTAGCCAATTGGCTAATAAGCTGTTGTAGTGATACTTTGAGTTCTTGTGGAAAATTAAGCGATTCATCTTGCTGCACAGGCGGAACAAATTCAGGGTCGCTAACTTTCTGTGCTTTTGACCGGCCAAATAGCGATGACATAAAACCGTTTTTCTTCTGAGAACTCGTATCTAATTCGCTAACAGGTGGTTCAAGTTGTGAAATATAGGTTTCAATAACTTCCGCAATGGAATGCATCACTTGGCTTGCGTCTTTATTGCTAGAATCACTTTTCACTGAGGTTAAATTTTTTTTCAAACTCTTAGGAAGAGGTCTTTTTAGCAATATATTAAGTAGGTCGATCTTGTTATTGGCGACTTCGATTTGCCCTGCATCTTGTTCTTCGTCATGTAATCTGAGTAGATGACCAATGGAATTTATATGGTCGGTAATTTGTTCAACAGGATCATTGTGTTTAATTGAATCTCTCAGAGTTTTTAATGTTTGGTCCATATCTTCGGACGCGCCCATCCCGACGTAACTCAACCGAGAAATACATCGTTTTAGTTCGGTGCAAGCGGTTAGTAATTCGTCATTATTAACAGCATTTGAGTCTTGAAGGTCATTCATAGTCATTAGTTAAGGAACTGCCTTGGAATGGACGGTTGATCGTTAATCGCTGGAATTTCAATTTCCATCGCAATAGGGCGATGATCAGAAACTCCAAGATCTAAGACTTCACTTTTAATTATATTGAGCGACTCGCTTACCCATATTTGGTCAAAACAGTATTTTGGATTCCAACGTGGAAACGTGGGGCTATTGTTACCGCTCTGTTTTACCCTTAACCCCACCTTATCAAATTCTACTGAAACTTGATCGGTTGGACAGTTCATATCACCCATGATCACAAAGTGCGGAATATCCTTGAGAAGTTCAGCAATATATTTAAGCTGCAATTTTCGCGCATTGTGACTCAAGGACAAATGAACAGATAAAACTAACACTTGCTGGCTTCCAGTACCAAATGTAACCTCAAGTGCGCCTCGGCCAGGAATCCGTCCTGGTAATTTATGATGAATAGCATGGGACGATGCAAATTTGGATAACATACCATTCGAGTGCGCTGCTAACCCTGCTACATTTCTATTTTGCTGCTGATGATAGTGAGGAAATCCCCCTTGATCAGCTAAATAGGCGACTTGATTGATAAATTGCGAACGTAAACTACCTGCGTCGACTTCCTGAAGGGCGACAATATCATAGCTCGACAGCCAATCTGCCGCTCGGCGGAGGTTATTCGCCCGTTTTGAATCCGGCAGAATGTGTCGCCAACTTTGGGTGACATAATCGCGGTATCGGTGGCTGTCTATTCCCACCTGCAGATTGTAGCTCAGTAGCTTTATTCTTTGATTTTGTTTAAACATCGGTAACAAAACCTCGTTTGGACTTCATCGAAATTTTCGTTGTTAGTGGTTTGTTTCACGGAAACCACGAATAAATTTATTCTTGTGACAGTAAAAAGTCGACTATTTCAAGCATACGTGCTGAGGTGTGCGCCTGATTCGCATCGACTTTATAGGTCTCACTAATAATAATAGTCGGTACTTTGCCAATTGAAAATAAATCTGCGCGATTTCTATACATTTTTTCCGTTTGCCAAACACGATCTTGGTTAATTCGAAAATCTTGCTGCTCACTCGTTAAAGCGTTAAGCCAATTTAGTCCGCTTTCATAGGATTGAAAAACGCTACAATCGGATATGCATTGACTATAAATGGCCGGTGACTGCGGTTGTAAATCGGCTTCTAATTGCTCGGTAATTGCCTGTAAATAGGCTTGGGAACGCCAAGATGGTCTTAAAACAACTGGAGTACGGCGAATAACGACATCTGGGTGTTGTTGTTGATATTCAGACAGTACTGACTCAACCTGTGCACAGGCCTTGCAACCATACCAGTAAAAAAATTCAATATGGCTGATGGGGTCTAGTTCAGAAAGTTCTCCACTGTCGGCAGTGTGAGTGTTTACTAATTTGGTATAGTCTGTATTTTCAATGAAAGAATCAGCGGGCTCTTCCGCCAAGCTTAATTGGCAAACAACTAAACTGAGGCATAAAATGATGACCTTTAGTGGCCGTAAAATTACGATTCTAAACATCCTATTTTCCATCCTATGATTCAAATACTTTTGACGATGCCCGAGAATGTCTCTTATTATAGCTCGAAATAGAAAGAGCATTCTCGATACAAGCGCAATAAAAAAGCGACCGTGGGGTCGCTTCTTTCTATCAGTCAATTGAACCGATGGTAACTCAGTTCAATTCGGTTACCCTAGTCGTATAATGACTAGTGTAATCCAGCCAAATAATTGGCTAAAGCTTCGATTTGCTCATCACTCATTTTAGCAACGATGTCACGCATAATGCCGTTCGCGTCGTTAGCTCTTGCGCCACTTCTAAATGCTTTTAGTGTCGACATTGTATAGGTTGGGTGTTGGCCACCAACGGCTGGGAAACCGGCAGCTGACATGCCTTCGCCATTAGCGCCGTGACAAGCGATACACGCTGGGATGTCTCTATCGGCATCACCACCACGGTATATTTTTTCTGCCACTGCAAGGTATTTTTCATCGACACCTGTATGTTGAACTTTTTGCTCAGCATAATAAGTCGCCACGTTTTCGATATCTTCGTCATTTAACATACTAGCCATGGGAAACATGGTTGCGTTGTCACGTGCTTTGCTTTTGAAATCTTTTAATTGTTTTACCAAGTATTTTTGGCCTTGACCGGCCAATTTAGGATTAATAGCAAGAGGGCTATTCCCATCGGCACCGTGACAGGCTAAACAAGTCGTTGTTTTCTCTTTACCTTTGACAGCATCGCCAGCGAGAATTTGGTTAGAAAACAATGCGGCTAACACCAAGCCTATGATTTTGCTCATTTTTTTACCTTTATCATGATATTAATATAAAACTACCAGTGTTTAGACAAATACCCCTGCATTGCCAAAACAAATATATTTAAACTTGCCTTGAAACATTCGATATACTTATACTTAACGACCGTTCACAAGAATGCGTGAATTATATACCTAATCGCGAAGGTTTTCCTAGTAGATTAGCGATAGACAGCGCAGCTAATATAGTTTCTACAAATATGACAAAAACAAGCAACAATCCGTTCAGAATAGCGCGTTACCTCATGGGTGCGGCTAAGCTCGATCAGTTGCCCCCAGATATTGGCGTAGAGGTGGCTTTAGCTGGTCGATCTAATGCTGGTAAATCGACCGCTCTCAATGCGATAACAGACCAAAAGAGTTTAGCAAAAACCAGTAAGACCCCGGGTCGAACTCAATTGATCAATTTGTTTATGATTGATGAGTCTCATCGGTTAACTGACCTTCCTGGATATGGTTTTGCAAAGGTTTCAAAAGATCAAAAAGCACAGTGGCAAAAAACATTAAGCCGATATCTACAGGAGCGTAAATGTTTGACAGCATTGGTTGTTTTTATGGATATTCGTCATCCACTGAAAGAAACTGACAAAGAAATGGTTCAATGGGCAGTCGCGGCAAATATTCCTGTGCATGTAGTGCTCAGTAAAGCTGACAAACTTAAAAGTGGCGCTAGGAAAACGGCTTTACTCAACGCTAATAAGCGATTACAGCGAATTTCTGGTGAAATCACCAGTCAGTTATTCTCCGCTACTACGAAATTGGGATTAGACGAATTAATCGCTAAAATTGCCAGTTGGTACCCGTTTGAACATCAGCAATCCGCCGACGTAAAAAGCGCTTAATATCCACCCTCCCAAAACGTTGCACTGAAAGGTCTCTTTGTTATCAATGTACCATCGGTGTTTTTGATTTAGAAATTTAAAATACTAAATAAACCATTCTTTAATAAGGCATTGATAAATGGAAGAAATTGTCGACCAACTACGAGAAAGAGCGACTTCATCAGCGGTCTCATTAGAACTTCCTAGCGAAGACGAACTGGTGCTAGTTGAAGAAGAAATCTTGCTGCCCATTCCGCGAGAAATGAAGTGCTTTTTATTAGAAGCCAGTGACATCCTGTGTGGTAGCCTCGAACCTGTAACAGTAGCTGATCCAGGTGCTCACACTCACTTGCCAGAAGTCACTTCAAATGCGTGGGCGATCGGATTGCCAAGAGAATTAATGGTGCTTTGCCAGACTGGTGAAGCGTACTACTGCGTAACTCAAGAAGGAGAGGTTGTATTCTGGCAAGACGGCGAGCAGACAGAGGATACTTGGGAAGACGTATGGCAGTGGGCCGAAGATGTTTGGTTGAATAGTTAGGCAAGAAGTGTATTCCCCAAGAAACGGAATAAATGCGCTTACCGTTCAGCCATCGCGCAGACCAGAAAAAGCGCCGTATCGAATATATATGTGAAAAAGAAAAGTTCAGCTTGATTCGTTGAGCATATTTTCCTTTCTTTACTCCAGCTTAAATTCACCGACCAACTCACCCATTGTGACCGCTTGAGTTTCCAATTTTTCTGCTTCTTTGGAATCATGTTGAGCATCGTCAAAAAAGCCTAACGATGCATGATTAATGGACTCGGTATTTCGAGCAATTTCTTCGGTAACTGCCGTTTGTTGTTCCGCGGCTGTTGCAATTTGTGTAGCCATATCAGATATATTCCTAATGGCAGTCCCTATTTCCATAAAGCTATCTGTTGCTTTTATAGCATCGCTGACACTAGTATTTGCTAATTCATGGCAGCCACTCATTGTTTGTACCGCTGAGTGGGTAGTGTTCTTAAAGGTATTGATCATTGCCGTGATCTCTTCCGTCGAAGTATGGGTACGTTGCGACAGGACTCTTACTTCATCAGCGACTACCGCAAACCCGCGGCCTTCTTCACCGGCTCTTGCCGCTTCAATCGCAGCATTTAGTGCTAACAAATTTGTTTGTTCGGCGATACTGCTAATGGTTGCGACAATGCTGCTAATTTGCTGACTGTTTTTATCAATATCGGAAATTATATCGGCTGCTTTAGAAACGTTCTCTGCCAGTTTTGTAATTGATTGCTGACACGTTTCTGCTAATTCGCCGCCCTTGGAACTAATAATGACACTTTCATTCGAAGCAGAAGCCGTTCGCTCAGCATTGCCCGCTATTTCTTGAGTTGCCGCCGCCATTTCAGTAACTGCGGTGGCAACTTGTGAAAGTTCATTTTGTTGATTACTTGCTTTCTCTGCCCGCTCAAATGCCGATGACTTGGTTTCACTGGCTTGAGTCGCTAACGAATTTGATAATAGATCTATCTGAGAAAATGTCTTATGTATACTGTCCAGAAAATGGTTTGTTTGGTTGACAAGAGTCGTTTCGACGTCTGTTTCTATTCGGGCTCTCAAATCGCCGGAAGCGGCTTTTTCTACCGCACCAATGACACCGTTGGCATCGACGAATTTTACGTTTCCGTCGTATATATAATAAGTTGAAATAATTAGCGATAATACCGCGAATACCACATGATAAAGCAGCGGAGCTATAAGCCCCCAATCACTGTCAGCACCCCAAGAAAAAACAGTTAAAGGCTGCCCCCAAAGTTCGACACCAACGGTCTGACAATAGGTAAGGCTCAGATGATGGACGACAGTAAGAACCACGAATAATAGTAAAGGAACAAAATCTTTGTATCGAATTAAGATGGTAAAACCTAAAAAGAATAGAAAGTGTCCTTCACCCAATCCATTAGATTGTTGGACCGTAATCGCCATAAGAGCCGTAAGAGCCGTGGCTATGATGACGCGGCACATCATAGTGCCAGCCATTGTTAGATAAGCGAATATAGTAATCGTTGAAATAGCCGCACCGCCAATCATTCCTAGCTTAAAATAGCCGTGCTGCCATGAGGTAACAAAAGCCACTACCAGTGAAAAAGCGATGATAGCAAACATGATAATTTTGTCTGCCAGCTTAAAGTCGTGATCAAACTTCTCCCGTATAGATGAAGATAGTTCGCTGCTGTAACAGATAAAAAGAGCCTTAAACATATGGATTCCTTACATAAACAATTCTGATTTCAGTGTTTCAGCGGAGTAATTGCTGGCACTGTAAGTTTTTACTAAAAACCATGTCTGCTTCCTTTTTTGCAGTAAATATAGTCGTCCTAGATGGTCAATTTGTTCGTTTTTCAGCGCAATTCTTAGTCCGAACTGTCTGACTAGCTCGGCGAGCTCATCCTCTGTAGGATGATAGCCAGATATATGTGGGTGAAATTGCTGCGCATAATCTCTTGCGTGCTGCTGCGAGCTAACCCGTTCAATATCAATAAATGTTAATTGTGGCCATTTTGATTCATCCTTCTCGAGCAATAACAAGTTTCGTAAAACTGAAAGAGTGGTTGGACAAATACTTGAGCACCCTCTAAAACCAAAGAACACTAATGCTTGATCATTTTCTTGAAGCGAGAGAAATTTGATATCAACTGGCTTGTCAGTGGATATAGGAAGCGTAACAACCGCTACTATAATCCCAATCATGGACAGCCAGAGTGCCAACCCGAGTAGCACCTTAAAATTAATCTTTGATTTCAACGACGCCATTAATTTTTGATAACTCGCTTATTCATATTAATTTATTATTTCTCGATTGAGTATAGTCGATTGTGTCGATGTTGCTAACGGCATTGGAATATTTTTAATAGCCTAACGAAATATCCATGTATATTTTTAGTCTATTCAGGTATTTATCCCATTAAGTAATTCTCTGATATTGAATTTCCTGTAGAGTTAGGAATTGCTTGAAAATCACGCAAATAGTTGATTCTATTCAGTATTGACTAGCGACGATTTATCGACCGTTAAACAAACTCGGAGGAATTATGGACAAAGCACTTCAGACAATGATTAATAACATGCCGGAAAAAACGGGTAAATCGCTGGATGATTGGATTCAGATATTAAAAACAGAGAGCTTCGAAAAGCATGGCAAGGCCGTTAGTTTCTTAAAAACGGAACATGGCGTATCTCATGGTTTCGCCAACACAATAGTAAGTCTGTCAAAAAACAGCGATATCTCTGACGATGCTCTAGTCGTCAATCAATACCACGGCAAAGAAAGTATTAAACCTATTTATGAAAAATTGATAACTAATATGAAGAACTTTGGCGGGGATATCACCATCACACCCAAAAAAACGAGTGTCAGTATCATTAGGAAACACCAATTCGCACTAGTGAAACCAGCGACCAAAACAAGAATAGACTTAGGACTTAAATTAAAAGGGGTCGAACCTCAAGGCCGGTTAGAGCACTCTGGACCATTTGGCAGCATGTGCACTCATCGCATTCAACTGAAAGCGATAGACGATGTTGATGATGAGGTCGTTGATTGGTTATCAAAAGCTTACGAGATGTCAATTTAGAGTAATGCTGCCAAACGATGGTAAAATCAATTTGGGAGCTGAGTCTAACTAACTTAGGTGCTGCTCGAACTTGAGATTTTCTTCATAAAGACTATGCTTATTTTATGAATTTAATCACGATTTTACTGCAAATCGAAAAAGAATTTGTTTCTGGTCAGTTTACTATTCCAGCGCTTCCGGCAATTGCAATGAAAGTCAAAGAGGCTGTTCAAGACCCGGAAATGGATATGGAAAAACTAGCCAAGGTGGTCAGTCTCGATCCGCCATTCACAGCCTTTCTTATTAATATTGCTAACTCTCCGTTATTCAGAGGCGTGGCAACAATTAATTCTATCCCAAATGCTCTTGGTCGGATTGGTTTAGAGTCTACACGCAATTCTGCAATGATTTTTGCGGTTCGTTCATTGCTTCGAACGAGGGACCCATTGTGTAAGAGATTATTGACTATCGCTTGGAACCAATCACGGAAAGTCGCTGCATTTTCATACGTTATAGCACAACACCTTAAAACCGTAGACCCCGACCGTGCCCTTGTTGCTGGCTTGTTTCATAATATTGGTATGATTCCAATGTTGGTTAAACTTGCGCAACAAAAACAACCCGAACAGGAAATAATGTCTCAATGGACTCAGGTCGCTAAAATTGCCAGAAATGTAGGAGTACGTGTACTTGCTCATTGGGGACTTGAAGAGGACCTCAAAGCCGTCGCTAAAGGATCTAATGAATGGACTCAGGATCACGATGAGCCAATGGTGGATTTAGTTAACCTAGCGATTTGGCATAGCTTTCTTGGTAAACCTGAATTTAAATCCTTACCCAAATTAAATGAACTTAGCTATTTTAGAGAAAATCCAATGCTCGAAACTGATGCAAGTGAAAGCCTTTTATTTGTGAAGGAGTCTCGAGAGGAATTAGATAAAATGATGCATGCATTGAATGGGTAACTTTTGGTACTATTTGATTCGAAATTTTACTCTCTAAACTCAGACGCAGATTGAATGCGAAATATTTCGTTCTCACTTTCGCCAATCGAGCAGATGGGAATATGGAAATACATTCCTTGGTTGATAATGTGTATTTGCATGTTTCGTACAAGACAGTCGCGGGTTATGGGGTAGTTGGTTCAAATGGGTTAATTGTTATCGATGGGAAAGACGCCTATATCTTTGATACCCCTTGGACCGAAGAAGATACAGGTAAACTTGTCGATTGGATACAGGAAAAAGGTTATCAAGTAATCAGCAGCATCTCTATTCATTCTCATGCAGATAGAACGTTCGGTTAAAACTCATGCTTCAGAATTAACAAACCGTTTGCTTGTTAAAGAGAAAAGACGATCGCCACTCATACCTTTAAGGGGAATCATTTTTCCTTGAAATAAGGAACAGTGGAGGTGCTGTTTCATGGTGAAGGTCACACCATTGATAATTTAGTGGTTTGGTTACCACAGTCTAAATTATTGTATGGTGGTTGCCTCATTAAAAGTGAAAAAAGTAAATCGCTTGGTTATGTCGCAGAGGCATCATTCGATCTATGGGAAGGTACGATTGATACGCTAAATTAGACTTATTCTAATGCGAATCTCATTGTTCCTGGTCATGGTAAACCAGATAGCAGAGCGCTTTTATCCAACACTAAGAGACTCGTGCTGGAGAAGACTTTTTCGAAGAGAAAGCCTTAAGCGAAGATGCCAGTCGCGATCAGAAATAAGATAACATTAAATATTTCTAAACGCCAGTATTTGGGTTTTTCTAAATCGGGTTGACCTTACAGTTCAATAAATCTAAGGCATGTTTTTTTTAAAATGCTCTAATTTTTATTGCTGTGTGTTGTTCAGGCATTGTTCCAAGGCTATGCTAATCTAGACGAAAAATCAGGCTATCGTTTTTGAAAGGCTTCATAAATAATTTTATTAATGTTATGTCTAGCAGAAACTGTTTTTCGATAATCCTTAATCTGTCGCCGGTGATAAGTTAGAAATGTTTATTGGCTATTGCAACGGGTTATTTTTTATGACTAAAATGGGTCTAGAAAATACTCTACACTAAAAGAAAGCTTCTGGAGTTATGCCATGTCTCTTATGTCAAAAAATATTCGGTAAATGTTCTTGATTTCCGTTGGATAAAGCATTTAAAAATAGTCGAGAGATTTTGAGCTGGTTCTCCCTAGGCTGGGTTGCTAGTCCAACCGAAAGGTAGAACTTGTTAGAACGATTAGAGGGGGCTTCCTGGTTAGTATCAATTTATTGATTCTCTAATTTTTGCCGCATATTTCTTGGTAGAAGTTAACAGCATTCCAAGTTGGGATACTTTCCTCGTAACGGTTATAATTTTCAAATCAGAATTAATGTGGATAATTACGACCAAACCAGATTCATTCTCTGTTATGAGGTTAACGCAGCGTCCCATTTTTAGCTCTGCAGTCATTGTGTCAGCTAGCGATATCATAGAACTACCCATCGTACTAACTTTCTCAATACATTTATTATTAGTTTTTGAATTTGCGACTACATAGCCGTCCGATGAAACAATTACAGCTTCTTCAATAAATGGAAAATTACTCACCAAATTAAGTAACTGTTTCTCAATGATTTTAGTGAATGTTTTGTTGTTAGATATCATAATTTCTCTTCTATTGATAGAGTTAGTGCTTGTAATAAAGTAATTACGTTACAAGCTCTTCGTGCGTCGACTGGAAGAACTGCTGCAGAAAAATTGTATTTTTTCAAATGTTCGCTATACATTGTTAGTTCTTTGGTAATTCGGATAACGTCTTCAGTATGGGTAATGCCAACTACAAGGTTGTTGTTAATGTATTTCGAAAAATTTTCCAAGTACATATCAAGATCATCGAGTGGGTTTTCTCGTTGATGATTGACTAAGATAATAAACCCACTCGCTCCTTTGGATAGTATTTCCCACATGTATGAGAAGCGTCTCTGTCCTGGCGTTCCATAGAGTTCAAGTTTGTTATTCTTCGAAAGATGTAACTCTCCATAATCAAGAGCTACTGTGGTAGTTTTTTTGCTCAGATAGTCAGTTGGGATTGCTTCAGTAGAGATGACCGGAATATCACTAACTGTTTTTATGGCCTCTGTTTTTCCAGAACCTACACAACCTGTGAACACGAATTTCATCTTTATTCCTGCTTTAGAAAGTTCAATTTTTGGAGGACTTGCGTCAGCAACGACGAACGCTTGTTGTTTCCATTCAGGCTCCTTTTTCTATGAGATATACTGTTTCCCGTGGCGTCTACGAAATCAACTGAGATACATGAGAGTATATATTTATAGACATCTTCTATTTGGCATCTTGCCTTGCCTGAAATCGTGTATATATCAAAAATCCCTTTGGACATCAGAGCCGATATTTTCAAGTCGTGCTCCTGGTGATTAACTAGAGTTAAAGCCGGCCATGTTTTGAGTTTATAAACTCTTTGATTTTCTTTTTCACCCGCATCATCGATTTCAATTTCGTGAGCTAAATGCCAGTAGAAAATAAACGCGTCGAATTTCGTGCTTACGCAATCATCCGGAATGTCATTTAAACTATAAGTTGAGGCTTCAAAATCTACTGATTTTAGAATAGAGATATATTCATTAATCGAAAGGTTTTTAGGCTTTAAAAACTCAACGGTATAATCCATATTATTAGCAATAAAAACAATGTCTTCACTGAATTTTACTAGCACTCTATTATGCAAGCGTATTCTTCCGAAAAAGCTAAGAAGTTCGTCAAACGAATTAGCAGTTTTTTTGGGAAGAGAACTTCTTTTGTTTTTTAAAAAAGTATATATGTCACTGAAGACGCTCATAATTTCTAGAGCACCTCCTTCAGGCGAAACATGCCATGGATAGTTGACCTGCGGCTTTCCATATGTGATGGTTGTTTTGTCGGAGAGTCCTTCAAGTTGGTTGTCGCTATCGGGGTCATCTATTGAAACTATTATGACATCGGCTTCCTTTGTCGAAGATAATACCCAGTCTACCCCTCGATGCTTATTAAACATTTTCAAAGCGAATTCAACTCTTTTTTTATCTATCGCGTCGACTAGTAGAATGGAGATGTTGATTGATATTGGTAAATCTAATTTATTACAACTTTCCACAAATATAATTTTGACCAAAGTAAGTGCATAATTTAATAGATAGTCGTAAAAACAATTTTTGTAAAACAATGCTGCAATTAAAGTAATGAATATCTCAAATAAACGAAAAATATCTCAACAAAGAATACTAATAATTACTGTGTGAGATAATAGCAAATATTTCTAAGTTTCTATTTGCTAGTTATTTCGAACTAAGCTATTAGTTTATATTCATAATTTAAAATTCTTACTTTAAGGAGAATAAAAATGGCAGATATTTCCGGACTAGAATCACTTGATGGTTTTATTGGTGGATGTTTGGTAGATAGCGATTCGGGGCTTGTGTTAGGTTCGCAAGGCGATGGCAATTTCGATTTGGGGACTGCTGCGGCGGGAAATACGGAGGTGGTAAAAGCTAAGCGAAAAACTATGAAAGCACTCGGGATTAAAGAGAGTATTGAAGATATATTAATAACG
Organism: Kangiellaceae bacterium; assembly: GCA_019090895.1. Taxonomy (GTDB): domain Bacteria; phylum Pseudomonadota; class Gammaproteobacteria; order Enterobacterales; family Kangiellaceae. Next base: position 152 of record JAHRVB010000239.1, on the reverse strand, counting down.
CTTGACTCTCAATACCATCTGATTAGGCAGCTAAACAGTAATGCAGCGGTATTTTTGTATCTGGTGATCGACAAGGCTAAAGGGAATTTAGGAATGGCTCGAGCGATAGCTAGAAAAGTTGAAGAATCACTGGACTTATCAAAACTTAAATA
>JAHRVB010000238.1 GCA_019090895.1 Kangiellaceae bacterium | reverse complement strand
GATCTACACTTCTAGCTTCGTCGGCAGCGTCAGATGTGTATAAGAGACAGCTTTTTAGCCAGCTCGGATTTAGTTCTTTTTGTAAGTTTATAATGTGAGCTAGATTAGTAAGAAACTTAGTGGAGTCCGCGAAGAAGTTCGGATAGGCTTCAGGTATTCCTCCTATACTATTAGTTGCCACCATAGAAACAACAATATTTGGACTGTCAGCATATTTTTTCTCCATCGAGAGGTACTCTTCTGAGGCTTCTCTTATTCTATCAAAACCGAAGATATTTGACATAATTTCTCCTTTCTTCGGATCTATAATTAGTAAGGCATATCCTTCTAACTCATCTTGCTTAATTTTACTATCCATGACCTCAATTGAACCAGCGAAAGCATTAAGCTGTTCTATGATTTTAAGTTTGCTCTCTAACCGCGCAATATCGTAAATTGACTGTATTACAGAAATAGCTTCCTCGCCGTGTCTTTCATTAATTACGATATCTCTGTACTTCTTGTATTGCTCAATCGTTGCCAATGAATCAAAGAGATGAATTTTTTCCATAATTACAAATTGAAAACTTATTTGTTTGAAAATATATGCCCAGTCAGCATTACCCATATTGGATTTTAACGCTTGATTAGTGAATATATCTATTATCTCTAGCGCAGTAGCCCAATAGTGTTGCATTCTAGTTCTTAACTGAATTTCCACAGACTTACGCTTTTGGTTGTTGTCTGAAAATTTTCCGATCATGTGAATACTTCTGTAACCACTGTCTTTCGGTGTGGCAATATAATTTACTCCTCGAAGACCACCATCTGGCTTTTTGAACACATCATATTTTTTTAGTTCATTAAACGATTTGTCTAACTTTTTTTGAGTTGTGAAAATAGCTCTGCATCCCGCTACGTCTTGCATATTCCTCAAGTTCATTTTTTGTTCGAGTTTTAGTTTTCTCATTATCGAAAAATGACGCTTCGGTCGTTTTGCAATAAATGCTTTCTTGTCATGTTTTTGTGCAATTTTCTCGAGCAATTCGAATGCATTTTGCATTGGTACCAAGTGTAGGTTACGCCAGTAGAACAAAACGTTCATCGCATGCAAAAATGCCTCTTGGTCTTGATGAATATTTGGTTTCTTGATGAGTCTTCCAGCATTTTCTACTTCCTTACCAGAAAACACAATTCTCTCAGCTTTGTTTTCGTTCAGGGGCTGTGATTTCTTTTTAGCCAAAATGATTCCTTTTTAAATATTTGTGAGAAAAAGGCAATTTTCCGTTAGATATACTACTCTTTGTTCTCAAGTTCCTGATTGGTCTTATCTATATCCAACAAGACGTCTATCTTTTGTCTCTCATTAGCGTCAGTATAAATAATGGTCGTCGATGCATCTTTATGCCCCGCGATTGACTGAGCGATTCTAACAGACTTTCCTTGAGTATGGATGATATGATCAATGACGGCTCGACGACCGCTATGAGAACTCGCTTTTTCAATACCGGCCCATCCTTTTAGCATCAGTGCCATATGACCTTGAAGTGTATTAGGGGAGTAGGGACGACCTTTTTTGATTTATGAACAATGGGTCCGTTGGTCTGGTACTTCTATCTTTTTCTAATCTGAATACAAGATACCTTTCCAAAGCCGCTCGTAGGTCTTCATGTGCCAGAGGAAGTTTTCTAGACTTACCTTTTCTTGGCTCCACTACTGGGTAAAAATCCTTTGGCTTTATTTCGACACCGCCTTTAGCCATCTTTTCAATGGTTTTCAGAATTTGGTCAAACTCTTCACACTTAAACCTAACGGTACGCCTTTCGTATTTTGATTTAGAACTGTTCATTGCGTCTGAACCTTTAGTGTAAGCAGCAGGGAGATTCATAATTTTGTGTATTTTGAATTTCTGCACCAAGCTGGCTTTTGGTTTTGCAAGTTCACAAACGTCTTTTATTTGGAGCAGGGTGAGCTCTCGGACTCGCGAACCGAGCTTAAAGCTGATTTGGCATAATAGCGAAGTTTTTTTCGGGATGGCGATGCTGTTCAATAACATCAAAAAGATGTTGATGTTCCAATAATGTTGGGATGGCCGCTTTGCCGGATTTTGATATTTGGGCCGATTAGTTCGATAATTTAGTTGGAGTAGAGGGATTAGAAAACAAATAAAATAAATCCGTAATAATGATGTTTTGACGGATGCTTGGATTATTTCTTTATTTATCAGTTAGATAGAAGTCTAAAAAAGAGAGAAGCTACCGTCTGAATTACGGTGTTTTTGAAGGTTGACGCCTTTCATACAAAAATTCTGTTGCCCTAGCTCAGCTGCCGAGATTTTTCCAGAAGACAACAAGCGGCTCTCGCGGCTACGGATAGCGCGTTTATGGGCTGCTTTTTGGGAGAAAAGATCTTTCATAGTTCAATTATTGTACTCTAGTGGTAGTTTGTCAACTTTTAGTGACAGGATGTCATCTATTAGTAGCAGACAAATACCTTCTCACGATATTCGAAAAGCATTTATTTTTCCGATTTCAGGCATTATATTCATTTTAATATAACGAGGTTCGAGGCCGCTTAAATCTAAAGGAATGGCCTCTAAGAAGTCAACTTGAAAACCATCATAAAGTGCTCTTCCCACATCTCGATTTCTCGCTAAGTACAAGATCAATTTGATAACCTTATAAGCGGATTCTAATTCTTTTTTCGATATTAGGTCGTTGAGATGACACTGAACCACCAATATAGCAGCCCTCAAATGTCCTAATGCATGAGCATTAGTTCGATGTAATACCAGTACATTCCCAGTTTTAGCCAGTAGCAGTGCTACTTGACTAAGGACAAAAATTGGCTTGTTCGACGATAATGAAACGTTTGAGTAAAAGACTTCCTTTACGTCTTTAAGTCGGACATAGTCACTTAGAAAATCGATTTCAACAAATCCCTTTCCTGGTAGATTAAGGCGAACAATCGCGGTATTTGGCGTGTTACTAAATTTTTCTGGTAGCGTAATAGTCGCACCCCAGGCCTGAGCACAGAGTTCGGCATCTCGGCTTGATGCAACAATGTCAATGTCTGCAGTACCCCAGACGATGGCATCATTCGATTCAAACAAGTCTTTATATTCTTGGTAATAAGCTGTAACCCAAAAAGACAAAGCTTGGCCACCTACGATCGTTAGCTGAACCCCATCAGGCACCTTGGCCATAAGAGATTTGATCTCTTCAAATCCGATTTGAATATTGCTCATTTTTTTTCCTATTCTCTATTTCTTGATTCTATATTCTGTTTTGCCAGTTTATACATAAGAATTAAAGCAACAAATCCGAATAAAAAAAACATAACAATGATTAGTAGTGAGGGATTTTCGCTTAGCGAGGACAAAAAATTAAAGAATGATTCAACCGTTAGTATTTTCATGGTTTTCTCCTTAAGAAAAATAAGAAGAAACCGAAATATATGTATACCGTTTGAATAATAAGCTGTCAAGGAAGAAAGCTGAGTTTGCCGTTAGTGACTTACATTCGAAATGTGAACAATAAACAAACCGCCAGGCTATAGTCATTCTCGCACAAGCTAAAGAGCCGATATATTTAACGCGACGTTATAACTAGCCTCCGAATTTGTTTTCAACTCATGGATTCTCCCTAATTTTTATTAGGGAATAACAATCTATAAGGAAGCACAAAGCGCTTAAAGTCGGGCACGACTTTTTTTCGAATATACATTTATAAATATCAATAGAAGTTAACTGTAGAACGAGTAGGTTAATCTGAAAAATAACTCAGCGTAAGTCTATCTTCTAGGTTTGAAAAAGTTAAAGCTCAATTCATTGAGCCTTAACTTCCTTGAGCTGAAATGTAAGTACTAAACAGTAACAACCACCTTACCAAGTCCTTTCCCGCTAGCAAGTCGATCATGCGCTTTTCCAACTTCATCTAAAGAGTAAGTTTGCTCATCGATAATCGGCTTTAATTTACCTTCATCAACAATATTAGCGAGTTTTGTCAAAATGGCTTGATGTTGTTCTCTTTTATGATTGTGAAGCATTGGTATCAGCATAAAGACAACGTGTAACGATAAACCTTTAAAATGGGCGACAGACAAGTCCATTTCTACCATTGAAACAGTCGTTGCGACTTGACCATTAAGTGCCGCAGCTTCAAATGAATTGGCAATATTTGCCGCACCCACTGAGTCATAAACGACATCAAATCCTGCACCATCAGTATGTTGGTTAACATAATCAGCGACGGTTTCAGTTTTGTAGTTAACCGGCGTAGCACCAAGTTCTTTTATCAACGCGAGCTGTTGTTCGCCACCGCCTGTAGAATACACGTCTGCACCAAAGTAATTAGCAAGTTGTAGGGCAACATGACCAACACCACCGGAGCCACCGTGTACTAAAACTTTTTGTTTGCTTTTGATGCCAGCTCTAACTAAGCCTTCGTAGGCCGTTATGCCCACCAGCGGTATAGCGGCGGCTTCTGCCATAGAAATCGTTTTAGGCTTGTGAGCGACTAGTTTTTCATCCGCTAACATGTATTCAGCGAGAGAGCCTTGTAAATCAGCCAATCCGCCGGCGCAACCATAGACTTCATCACCCACAGAAAAATCAGAGACACCTTCACCGACAGCGTTGATGGTACCAGCGAAATCCATACCTAGAACCGCGGGAAGAGCAGGGGAAAGTGGCAGCTCTTCACCCATTTGCCGGATCATGGTATTCACTGTATTAACGCTAGTTGCTGCGACTTTCACCACCACGTGACCTGCTTTTGCTGTTGGTTTAACTAATTCTGCAGACTCAAAGACTTCACTGCTACCAAACGATTTAATGATCATTGCTTTCATACTGAATACCTCGGTTTAATTGATGGAGGGAGTATAGAGGCGAAACAACTGCTAGATAAATAGGACCAATCGAGAATGAGTTTCAATTTTATATTGAGAATAAGTGCCTAATCGGACGGACCTGTATCCAATTAGATGGGGGCAATTGCCGGTAAGAAGCCGTTAAATTATGGCATGAAGAACTCAATAAATGACCTATACTAATATATACATGCGTTTATATTAGAGTCACTATTTTGAAGCAAATTGTCGTTTTCTTTGTAGTTTTCCTGCTTTGTTATACTTCAGTTGCAGGAACTAAAGAAACCTTAATATCCTCTGGTCACGGAGGATATCCCCCCTTCAGCTGGAAGCAAGGAGACAAGATCGTTGGTCTTGGCCCCGATCTAGCGGCTCTAATATTCAAGGAACTTGATATAACCGTAGAAAGTCGATATTTGGGTCCGTGGAAACG
>JAHRVB010000237.1 GCA_019090895.1 Kangiellaceae bacterium | reverse complement strand
TAATATTAGTAGCTATTACAATTCCAACCTCTCCATTTTCCATTTCGATAATAGAACCGGGTGGATATATGCCTCGCCACTCTATAAATTTAACAACCATTCTTTCATCATAGTGCGTCGACTTACCCGCCATGAGAACTTTATACGCATCTACAACTGACATCGACTTGCGATAAACTTGTGGTGTAGTGAGTGACTCAAAAACATCAACAATACTGACTAAGCGAACACTAGTTGACAACTTGTCTTCGGTCAATCCGCGAGGATATCCCTGCCCGCCTAATCGCTCATGATGATTTACCGCAATGTCAATACAGCTGTTAGTCAATCCATCTTTATTCTGAAGTATATCGAGCCCGTGTTTTGGATGCTGGCACATTTGTGCCATTTCATTTTGGTTAAGACGCCCTGGCTTTTTCAACAACTTATCATCTATTTTAATTTGACCAACATCATGCAATAAAGCCCCCATGCCTATGTCTTCTAACTGAGCCCCGGAAAAGCCTAAAAACCTAGCGAATCCGATCGATAAAATACTGACATTTAAAGAATGCTCAGCTCTAGAATCACTCTTGTTTTTAAGCAATGTCATCATCATCATTGCATCTTCATTTTCTAGCACTTGTTTCACATTGTCTTTAACAACTTCTTTCACTCCATGTAAGTCAAAGTCTTCGCCGAGCATGATTTTATCCGTAAGACTCTTAAGTAGCCGATTCGACTTTTGGTAACGTTTAGCCGCTGGCCTGAGCTTAGCAGCCAGCATGTTATCTTTTGATTCAATGGTGTTTTCATTCGCTTTTTTATATGAAGTTGATTTAGTGGCTGCCAAACGATAACTCTTAAACTGAGAATCACTTCTAAAATCCACATAAACATATTTGCACTGACTCATCACTGCATCGATATCACCTTGTTCTTCGATTGTAAATCCTTGCAGTAGAAAAGTTGATTCTTCCCACTCAATATCAAGCTCACTGACAAACATACCAAACTGTAAATCTTCAGATAACACTTTTACTTTTTTTAAGTGCTGAAACGCCATACAAAACTTGCCTATTGATTAAATGATTTGATAGTTTTAAATTTTTACTTGTTGACGAAAGCATAAAATAATTCGAACATATGCTCTAGTCCCCTACTAACTTTGAACGCTTTCTGTGTATCATATTCAAGCGTACTTTCATTTAAGTAAGTCGCTTGTGAAAGTTCTAGTTGCAACGCATGAACACCTTGCTCAGGATTTCCATATTCTCTCGTAATATAACCACCCTTGAATCTTCCATTTAGTACTTTACTGTATCCCGTTAAGGACCAGTTATCGACTGAGTCACTCAATTCTTTAGCACAAGATTCGTGATTAAAATCGCCAAAATTAAAATCGGGCAGTTGACCTTCGAAAAAACGTGGTACCTGCGATTTAATTGAATGAGCTTCAAATAACAGAACTGTTCCAAACTTTTCTTTCAACTGATTTAGCGTCAACTGGAGTTTTGAATGATAGGGTTCCCAATAGAGATCAACTCGTCTTTGAATCTCTATTGGTGAGGGCTCTTTGCCAGGCTTGTAAATCGGCTGGTGATCAAACTGATTGATTGGGCATAAACTGGTTGTATCTTGCCCCGGATAGAGGTTTTTATTATTTTTTGGACGATTAAGATCAATCACATAGCGACTAAATTTGGGACTAATTAAGTAACAGCCTTGCTCCACGGCAAATTGGTAGAGTTTATCCATAAACCAATCTGTATCAACTAATTTTAGTGCTGAAGAAGTAAATGAGTTTTTTATGTAGCCGGGTATAGAAATACCATTGTGGGGCATTGAAATCAGTATGGGCTTCTCACCAGTACAAAATGTATAACTTAACTCATTCATGCCTAACCCTTTATTACCTATAACCAAAACTAGATTATTGCTAGAGCCAACCAACGAAGCATTATAATCGCTGCGGATTTTACCCTATCTATCCATGGGTCACAGCAATTTTAGTACTTATCGACTTGTATATACAACTTAGTTTTTGCATAATACAGCAATGAGCAAAACATCGACACTCTATATTCACGTAAAAGACTATGTACTAGCAGGTATCAGCAACGGTAGCTGGCTGGCTGGCGAGCGTGTCCCCTCTGAAAACGAATTAGTCGATTTATGCAAAGTTAGTCGCATGACAGCTCGAAGAGCGCTGCAAGAGTTATTGCTCGAAGGCACTTTGGTGCGAATAAAGGGCAAAGGCAGTTATGTAGCCCAAGAGAAACAGCACTCTTCTTTATTGCAGATCAGTAGTATTTCGACAGAAATTCGTGCTAGGGGAATGGAGTATAAGTCAGAATTAGTACAACTATCAGTAGTAAACGCCGATGATTTCTTGGCGCATGCCATGGGTATAAAAAGAGACTTCCAACTTTATCATTCTACCGTTCTCCATTTTCAAAACGATTTACCGATTCAACTAGAACTCCGTTGGGTCATTCCAGAGGCTGCTCCCGAATACATTAATCAGTCTTTCTTAGAACAAACACCCGGCGAGTATTTAACCGAGCTTGCTCCCGTCACCGAAGCTGAGCATAACATAGAAGCCGTCATCGGCAACCGAGAGACCCGTGAGTTATTGACGGTTCAAAAGGAAGAAGCGTTATTGTTACTTTCTCGGAAAACATGGTGCGGTGTGCGATTAGTCAGCTTTGCTAAGCTCTACCACCCTGGAGATAGTTATAGCTTTGGAACGAAATTTAAACCAAATAAGTGATGATTCAAAATTAGTTATTACTATTTTTATCACTGGCTTAACACAATATTCGATTAACCAGTCTTTCTGTTTTAAAAGACGGAATTAACGAGGTAAACACAATGACCGATACCCACAACCCGCGAATCGATTCAAGTCGCTTGATCAAATCACCCACAGGAACAAAGCTCTCAGCTAAATCATGGTTAACTGAAGCTCCTTTACGAATGTTAATGAATAACCTTGACCCTGAAGTCGCAGAAAATCCTAGCGCTTTAGTTGTCTATGGTGGCATCGGTCGTGCAGCAAGAGATTGGAATTGTTTTGACGCTATTGTCGAAGCGCTAAGAGAACTCGAAGAAGATCAGACTTTGTTGGTGCAATCGGGAAAACCAGTAGGAGTGTTTAAGACTCACACAGATGCGCCACGAGTACTAATCGCTAATTCAAATCTAGTTCCTCATTGGGCAAATTGGGAGTACTTCAACGAGCTCGATAAAAAAGGTCTGATGATGTACGGACAAATGACCGCCGGCTCTTGGATCTACATCGGCAGTCAGGGCATTGTGCAAGGGACCTACGAAACGTTTATAGAAGCTGGAAGACAACACTTTAACGGCGATACTAAGGGCAAATGGATACTTACCGGTGGATTAGGCGGCATGGGCGGAGCACAGCCTTTAGCAGCCGCAATGGCAGGCTATTGTATGATTGCGGTCGAATGTGATGAGACTCGAATTGATTTTCGATTGCAAACTCGCTACCTCGACAAAAAAGCACGAACTATTGATGAGGCTTTGGAAATGTTAAAGGATGCCAAATCTAAAGGCCAAGCTATTTCTATTGGATTACTTGGTAATGCCGCGGACATATTCCCAGAGCTTTACGAACGGGGAATAAAACCAGACTTAGTTACTGATCAAACGTCTGCTCACGATCCTATTAATGGATATTTACCTACGGGGTGGAGTGTAGAGGAATGGCGTGAAAAAGCACAATCTAACCCTAATTTAGTTGCTCAAGAAGCCCGTAAGTCGATGGCGATCCAAGTGGAAGCAATGCTTAACTTCCATGCACAAGGGATCCCAACCGTCGATTATGGAAACAATATAAGACAGGAAGCATACAATGAAGGTGTCTCCAACGCTTTTGATTTTCCAGGTTTCGTTCCCGCCTACATTCGGCCGTTATTTTGTCGCGGTGTCGGTCCGTTTAGATGGGTTGCACTATCCGGCGATGCCGAAGATATTTATCAGACAGACCAAAAGGTCAAAGAAAT
>JAHRVB010000236.1 GCA_019090895.1 Kangiellaceae bacterium | reverse complement strand
GCAAATCCTGCAAATCCTTACCAGCTGATACTAATGGACTGCCAAATGCCTGAAATGGATGGCTACCAAGCAACTAGGCGCATACGCGCGGGTGAAGCTGGCGATAGCTACAAGAATATAACCATAGTAGCAATGACAGCCAATGCAATGGCCGGTGACAGGGAAAAATGTCTTGATGCCGGTATGAATGACTATCTTTCAAAACCCGTTGAGCCCAATGAACTATTAAGAAAACTTTCCACAAATCTGCTTAATAAAAACGAAGACTCTATAGAATTGGTAGATTACAGAGAGAACAGTGACGAGTTACGATTAGTCATTTGGGATAAAAAGTCTGCACTTAAAAGAACAATGGGCAGAGTAGACCGTCTTAAGCTCTTTATTGATTTATTTTTCAAAGAATATCCAGCACTCATTGAAGCGATTTTCGAAGCAACAAAGAATAAGGATTTAGAAAAAGTTAGATTCTCGGCACATACTCTCAAAGGTATTTCGGCAAATCTTAGTGGCCTAAAACTGCAAGCGAAAGCTCTCGAAGTTGAGTCGGCGGCTAAGTCCAACGAACAATGTATCGTTGAATCACTACTCGGCGAATTGGAAGAAGAGATTCAAGCGCTTCTTGATGAATTCAATCGCTTCATTAATGGATAATTAATTCTGTCAAACAACTTTACTTCTTGGGGTAGGCTTTTCCCTCATTTTGGCCCATTGCTGGGCACGACGCATGCCGATGAACCCATTTCCAAGACTGTTCTTTTTTGAGAACAACACTCCACCGAATAGGCACTTGCTGTTGTTCATCGTTTTGGAGTAGATGAATTGTTAGCGATATCGCCACTAAAGCAGAGTTATTAAAAACATTAATCACTGTCCAATGCCATTCAAATTGGGTTGCAGTGGCTTCCTCGAAATTTCTGGTGAATAGGCGCCTCAGTTGCTCCTGACCACAAAAAAGTTCATCAGCCCCTGTTCCGATCGCTGAAATATCATCATTACTTGCGAAAATATTCATTAATGCGTCGATGTCTTTTGCACAATAGGCCTTAGCATATGCTTCAAGTGTATCTTTTATTTCTTGCTTATTGTTCATTAGACATCGCTCATTATTACTCAAGACTCTTATTTAGTTTAAATATCTCTAAAGATTATTTGCTATTTATTCCACTAGAGTATTCGGTGCAGGTAAATTCAGAAAAAATACGTCCTTACTATTAATAAGTCTATTCACGATTCTTTATCCATTCATCAACCAACTCTTCCAACACAGCGATGGGTACTGAACCATTACCTATAACTGTATCATGGAAAGAACGAATATCGAATTGTTGACCAAGGGCTTTCTCGGCTTTGGCCCTAAGAGCACGTATTTTTAATTCACCAATTTTGTATGACAGTGCTTGTGCCGGCCAAGTGATGTAGCGATCAATTTGTGCTTCAGTGGCTTTTCGACTTAACCCTGTATTATCCAACATATACTCTATCGCTTTATTCCTGCTCCAACCAAAAGCGTGTACACCAGTATCGACTACTAAACGAACCGCACGAAAAGCCTCATAAGTTAACCGACCGAAGTCACTATAAGGGTCTTGATAAAAACCCATTTCCTTGCCGAGTCTTTCTGAATATAATCCCCATCCTTCACCGTAAGCTGAATGGTAAACTGTCTTTCTAAATTCAGGTACATCTTGTTCTAACGCTATAGCCGACTGCAAATGATGGCCTGGAACACCTTCGTGAAATGTCAGCGCTTCAAGAGTATAAAGTGGTTGCGTCTTTAGATCTTTAGTACCAATGAAATAAGTACCTGATGTCTTACCGTCTCCTGTAGATGCTACGTAATAGGCACCTCGCGACCCTGGCTTTATTTTAAAAGTGCCTCGTGGTAAGAAGCTGAAAAATTTAGGTAACTCACCTTCCATATTCTTAGATATTAGTGCGGCTCGCCCTAGCAGCTCTTGCTCTGTTTTGGCATAGAACTTAGGTTCATCTCTTAGGTAATTCAAGAAGGACTTGTAATCGCCTTTAAACCCAACCTGCTTCATGATAGCGATCATCTCTTGTCGAATTCGTTTCACTTCGGAAAGCCCGAGTTGATGTATTGATTTCGGCGTCATGTTCGTGGTGGTAAAAAAGTTGATCTGATTTTGGTAATATTCTGGTCCGCCTTTGACACTGCCAATACCGGCTTGCTGTCGACAATTAGGAATATACTGCTGAGTATAAAAATCAAGCAATTCTTTGTACTCAGGAATAACCTTGCTAGCAATTAAAGCACGCCCTTTGTCAGTCAAACTGTTTTGAGAATTCTTCGAAACTAATGCAGGAAAATGGTTAAACGGATTAAATAAACTACTTTGCTCTGGGCCATCAACGATGAGCTGAATAATCGTTTCGTCATATCCCTCCATTGCGTCACAATGATGAACAAAACCTAATTCAACGGCTTCTTCTAGCAATTTCATTTGTTCTTGGTTATATCTAGGAAAGTCAGCGAGACTCACTAAGTAACGCTTATAGTCTTCTAACGTCAAAAAAGACATGTTGGCAGGTGCATTAGCGAAATAAGTGTGATATCCGAACAAACTATTAATTGGAAACAAATGTTCTGGTTGTTTATAACCAAAGGCTTCTGATTCACGCTCATACTTAAATAGCTTAAAATTGATTCTATTAGCAGGCGTTAGTTGACTAACTTCAACTGAATTAAGTTGCCGCAAAACCTGGCGATTAAATTTTTCACGTCGCTCGCGTGCTTTAGTACTAAACTCAGGTAAAGTGCCATTCATTCGAAAAGCATCAGGGTCGGTTCGATAGAACACTTTTTCTTTTTCGGCTTGTGTCCAATGAGAAGTTAGTATATTTTCAAATTCTGTATTTTGATCGGCATGTATATGGAATGAGATCAAAAGTCCAAAAATGATTGTTATAAAAATCGATTTAAACATAGCTTTCCTTTTTTTGTAATTTTTAAAGTTCTGTAATTAATAAATATTATTGCTTTCTTTTTCACTCGAAACTAGCAACTCGTGACTTTTTTTCTTATCCTCTTACCGCCTTAATCATCAAATTCCTCGGAGTATACTCTTTTTCGCAGAACTCAATCAATTCACACTGATAGCCCTTCCCCTCTAGAAATAATATCTGGTCAAGCAATAACCAGATTTCAAGCCCTCGCCTAAACCGGTTTTGTACCCACTCCATTTGTGCAACCACTGGCAGACGTTGATTCGCTTTATCCAGTAGTTGAGTTTCGTTGATACTATCGCACGCCTGTTGTAACGATAGAATTGCTTTTCGTTTACATGCCCAACTAATAAATTCGATAAAAACACCTTTGAGTACTTTTTTGGGTATCGTTGGCAACGGCAAGTATTCATCAACTTGACGTATTTCTCGCTGCCAGCAATCAAAGGCGATTCGCCATAATCTTTCCCGTTTCTGTTCACTCTGCTTTCTACGACCAGCGGTAACAACTTCTCGAAGAGGCAAGCCTAGATCAAGCCGACTTAAATTTAGATGGCTTTGTTTTGCCTCATCGGATAAAGGCTGATAGTGACTGGATTCAATTAAGTTGTAACAACAAGGAACCAGGCAAACACCTTCACTTGCATGATCGGTTATTTGTTTTACCAATTCAGTGTGTAAATCGCCACAGGCATGTAGCGCAATAACAAAACTTTTAGCGGTCAATTCATGGTCTAAATTACCGAGAAGAACATCTTTAGGAACCACTTGAGTCGGACAAAAATGATCATCAAAATTAAAGCGTTGATTAAGCTGAGAATTTTTATCACAAAGATTCTTGTCCCATTCCAAACTTGTTAGTGACTGAGCACCTCTACTTGCTGACAATCTACCTAAATGGCCTTTTCCAGCGCACCATTCGAGCAAGTGTTTGTGTTGGGGCACATGCGGACTAAATCGGGTAATCTGAGACCACTTTCTTCCAGCAATTTGATATCGCCAATGGCGACTGGGTGCTTGCATCGTTCTTATTACTGATTCGACCCCAGTTAACTTGTCAATTTCAGTTAATTGTGGAATGTATTTTTCTAACAATTCGTTAAGTACATCCAATTTGGAAGCATCAAAATCATCATGTCCAAAACGAGCATTTTCTAGTTGATAATGAAAGTTACTTGCTTGATCCTGCCACCGACTAGTCACAGAATGAAAGGCACCAAACTGCCACCAATCGCGGGTGTTCTCTAATAATGTGCTAAGTTGCTTGAATTGGCCTTTAAAATTCATTGCAAGAGCACTTGTCCAATAGTCTTAATTCGATAGAATCAATTTTAGTGAACATTAGTAAAGTAAAGAGCATTTTGAAATTAATTAGTTTGGCTGAGATGAGTAATATTCACCATTTTAATCAGACAAATAGAAAATGTCGAGTTGCAATACCACTGAATTAATTCCATTAACCTCAAAAATTTTTCAGCAATATTAAACTAACCAATTCCGGAGGGAAAAATGATTGCAAGTACCCCCCTTTCAAGCTGGCGGCTAAATGAAAAACCAATAGTTACAATATATTATGTTTGTAATCGGTTCGATCATCGGTCTTTGCAGTTTCTTAATTTCCCTGTTTTCGTCCGGGCTCATAAGCCCCAGTTTTAAATTAATAAATAGTGCTTTCAGCATTAGGCGCTATTATGCCTTCTAAAATCACACTCCATAACAGAAGTGTTTCCATTCCGCTATTCTATAAGAACAACGATTTCACCATCGTCATTATGCGGCCGAATTAACTTCTTTTAAATGGCGCTGATGGGCTAATTCTAATTGGGTCAAATGCTGCTTTGTCGCCACAAGAGTCTCAGGCAAAGCCGCCTCAAGCTTTTTTCGCATAATTAAGCGATGCATCAATTTTCCAAAGAGTCCAAACCTTACATCATATTTAAGACTGACTTTTAATCGAGTCTTATTTTCCGAAACTGGTATTAACTGCCAGCGACTTAAGGATTCATCGAGCGGACCTAACGGGGTCACTCTGTAAGTAAAACCATTTCCTTCATCCCACTCGGTCACATACTCTTGAATACTTCCAAACCCCTTTATGTCACAATGCCTACCAGTACCAACACCGCTTTCTTGAGAACTCAGATAATAGGACTTAGTAACCGATGGCGCCCAGTTTTGCACTCCTCCGAAATCTTTTAGTAAATTCCATACCACTGACTGCGGTGCGTCAATATCGATAGAGGAGCCCACTTCGTATTTTTTCTGACTTAGAGCTGAATTTACTTTTGCCATATTTTTCTCCAAAATAGTTTTCATTAATTTCGCTGAAAATTCTACCTAAAAAGCTCTTTGCTAGAAATAGACATTTTTTATCCTTGCTGTTGCGTTATTGCACCGAGATATTTGTCTGTTTATTTGAAAGACTTCCTTCAAAAGGATATGAGGATAAGCACTTGAATTGAAAACATCGGGACCTTATTTTTCCACCCTATTCTATTTTATAGAAACAATACGGCTCAATCTAATAGGTAAATTCTAAAGCGCAATTCATCTGTATTCCAATAGAACAAATGATTAAATGATCAACTAAATTAGTTACACGGGTTCGCTAATAAGTATATTGTTTAATGAAGTGAAAAGTCGATAAATTATTTAAAATCAATAGCCTATATTGTTAAAACGAATGAAAAGTTGAATACAACTGACGACCTTATTCTAGCCAATAAACGGCTGGTTGTTTTTTGTACTCTGTGCTATAGTTTAAACAGTTAGCTCGATTATTTCACGGATATTAGATGTACCTGATTGTTTAAAACCTGTATTTATTTATTGGGAGAAAAACATGAAATGTCTCTATTTTCTTTCGCCTAATTTAGACATTAGCCAAAAAGTTTCAGACGACCTACACGAAATAGGATTGCTCGATTGGTATTTGCACGTTATCAGTAAAGACGAAGCAGGTCTTAATCAAAAACACATTCATTCAAGTAACTATCTCGAAACACTCGACTTGTTTCATGGGTCAACCGTTGGTGGATTCATTGGCTTTTTGGTTGCTTGTGTAGCAGTTGCTCTAACAGCTTATTACGACCCATTTGGCTTCCCCCTGAGCAACGGCATCTACCTTCTTATGTTTATATTTTTCACCTTATTTGGTATTTGGGAAGGTGGTTTGTACGGCATCGATAGCGAAAATCAAAAAATAGCCCCCTTCCACGATGAAATTGAATCAGGAAAATTTCTTGTTTTGGTTTATGCCGCGAAGGAACAAGAGCAAGATATTATAACAATGATGAAAAAGAAACACCCCGAGTCAAAGCTCGTCGGTGTTGATAAGCATGTTGTTAATCCTTTTTCAAAAACGAAAATGGTTTGACGAAAAATAATTTTAGGGTAGTTCAATAATACGACTAGTCACTATTTTTTCGAACTCAGAGATACCACCAGCCGAATCGAAAAATACTGCTGTTCGCTGAATACCATTCAAGGTATAACCCTCCATTATTTACGCTAGAACACAGAAAATAAATTGCGACGGATACTTCACCAAATTTGAAGTCAATCATTAGCAGATGTTCGTAATTAAATATCGATTACAAATTAATAACCCATTAAATTTTGAGAGCAGTAGATTTGTGAAGTAACCAATAACAATCAATAATAGGCCAAGGGATAAATTGTCGATGAAAATAGCGATCGCAATCATTTTACTTGTAGTTTTTTCAGTGGCATTTCACTTAGTAAGCCCTTGGTATCTCCCGCCTATCGCCTCCAACTGGCAAGCCATTGACGACACGATCAGTTTAACATTTTGGGTCACCGGAATTGTCTTCATCTTAGTGAATTTTTTCCTTGCTTACGTTGTTATTAAGTATCGAAAAGGCAAACAGGAAAGAGCTGATTATGAACCAGAAAACAAACGTTTAGAAATAATTCTCACGACAATTACGACCATTGGTGTTGCCGCAATGCTTGCACCTGGCCTTCTGGTCTGGGACCAAATCATTGCGGCCCCAGAAGACTCAAAAGAGATAGAAGTAGTTGGCCAACAATGGCAGTGGAGCTTTCGATTTCCTGGCGATGATAATAAGTTCGGGAAGGTAAATAACCAGTTTATTACGGTGGCGAATCCATTTGGTATCAATCCTAGTGATCCGGCAGGTCAAGATGACCTATTAGTATCCGGCAACGAAGTACACATGCCACTTGAGCAGCCCATCAAAGTATTGCTTCGCTCAAAAGATGTATTACATAATTTCACGGTCACACAATTTAGAGTAAAAATGGATCTGGTACCCGGCACCGTTACTTCTATTTGGTTTAAGCCCACACGACTAGGCAGCTTCGAAATTCTCTGTGAAGAACTGTGTGGTATCGGGCATTTTGCAATGCGAGGGCGCGTTGTCGTAGACACTCCAGAAGACTACCAAACATGGCTTAATCAACAACCCACCTTTGCTCAAACCCAAGATTTTACCGCTGGCGACCCTTTAAAAGGGCAGAGTGCTTATATGATTTGCGCGACCTGTCATGGTCAAAAAGGAGAAGGTAATGCAGCCATGAATGCTCCAAAAATCGCCGGTATGGCCCCCTGGTATGTCGAACGACAGTTACGTTATTACCAGCAAGGTATTCGTGGAAAGCACAAAGACGATATGTTTGGTCAACAAATGGCGCCAATGGCGTTAACCCTCTCGGGAGCGACCAGCGTCGATGACGTCGCAGCTTATATCAAAACACTGCAAGACATTCCGGTTGTTGAAACCATTCAAGGCGATACCAAGAGAGGTATGTCGCTCTACCGCACATGCGGCACATGCCACGGTGCAACAGGTTTAGGAAACCAAGGGCTCAATGCGCCTCGACTAGCGAATCAACACGATTGGTATTTAAAGCGACAACTTGAGAACTTTAAACAAGGAATTAGAGGGAAGCATCCACACGATGTATATGGTGTGCAAATGCGATTAATGTCTCGAACATTACGAGATGAGCAATCGATCATGGATATTATTTCTTACATAAATACATTGTGACCATTTACGCTTTAACACCACATTAAGGGAACAGAGGAATCGAGTTCTTCGTTTATTAAACCAATAAAAAATAGGAGTCGTTGATGTCAAACGTTGCAATTGCTGATCAGCCCGATGATTCGCATCATCCAAAAACGTTTATTACCAAGTATGTTTGGAGCCAAGATCATAAGGTCATCGCAATTCAATACGGAACAGTGGCGATTTTCGTCGGACTAATAGCGCTTGTTCTTTCCGGATTAATGAGACTTCAGCTAGGATTTCCAGACTCGTTTTCGTTTATTGACCCTAGCGCTTATTACCAATTCATCACTATGCATGGAATTATCATGGTGATCTATTTATTAACCGCTTTGTTTCTTGGTGGCTTTGGTAATTATTTGATTCCACTGATGATAGGCGCGAGAGACATGGTCTTTCCTTACCTAAACATGCTCAGTTTTTGGTTTTATTTGCTTTCTGTATTAGTTTTATTAGCCAGCTTTTTTGTTCCTGGTGGCCCTTCTGGTGCAGGCTGGACACTCTATCCACCACAAGCAATTTTACCCGGCACCCCTGGTGCAGATTGGGGAATATTACTGATGCTGATCTCCTTAGCGATTTTCATCATCGCATTTACCATGGGCGGACTTAATTATGTAACCACAGTACTGCAAGCCCGCGCAAAAGGCATGACTTTGATGCGCATGCCTCTTTCCGTTTGGGGAATTTTTGTTGCCACTATTTTAGGTTTATTTGCATTCCCTGCGTTACTAGTTAGCGCCATTATGATGTTACTCGACAAAACGATCGGTACGAGCTTTTTTATGCCAGCAATTATTTCACTCGGCGAACAAACAGGCTATACCGGTGGTAGTCCAATTCTATTTCAACATCTATTTTGGTTTTTTGGTCATCCGGAAGTTTACATTGTTGCCTTACCTGCGTTTGGCATGGTGTCCGATGTTCTCGCCACCCACGCCAGAAAAAACATCTTTGGTTATCGTCAGATGGTATGGGCCATTGTCGCAATCGGTGGACTGAGCTTTGTTGTATGGGCGCATCATATGTACGTGAGCGGAATGAACCCCTACTTTGGTTTTTTCTTTGCAACCACCACACTAATTATCGCGATACCTACGGCAATTAAAGTGTACAACTGGGTACTCACTTTGTGGAAAGGTAATATACATTTAACAACTCCGATGTTATTTGCGATTGGTTTTATTTTTACTTTTACCCATGGTGGACTCACAGGCTTATTCTTGGGCAATGTCGTTGTTGACCTGCCGTTGTCAGATACCTATTTTGTTGTCGCTCATTTTCATATGGTGATGGGAGTTTCGCCTATTATGGTTTTGTTTGCCGCTATCTATCATTGGTTTCCAAAGATTACTGGAAAAATGCTGCACAAGGGATTGGGCAAAGCTCATTTCTGGATCACTTTTCTAGGCACGTTTGCGGTTTATCTACCCATGCATTATCTTGGTTTTCTAGGTGTTCCGCGACGCTATTACGCAATGGGAGATACAGATTTCGTACCCGCTTCCGCCCAAGACTTAAATGCAAGTATCACGGTAGCTGCGCTAATTGTAGGGGTCGCGCAACTGATATTTATTTACAATTTAATTCTAAGTCTGCGAAAAGGTGAAAAGTCTGGTCCAAATCCTTGGAATGCAACAACTCTTGAATGGCAAACAGAAAACACTCCTCCGACGCACGGTAATTGGGGCGAACACTCTCCCGTCGTTTACCGTTGGGCTTATGATTATAGCGTGCCCAATACACTGGAAGACTTCATTCCTCAAAACATTCCAGACGAAGCGGTTGCAAAAGAATCGACGACTAGCAAGTCCCGGTCTCAAGAAAACGGTGACAAGTCATGAATTTTTTTACAGCACTAAAGGAAAAACCCTGGCAAACGAATTCTCATTATCAACAAGAGTTCGCCGATAAAACTGAATTATTTCCGCAAAAAACAGCGTTACGTTTTTTTATTGGTATGGTTGGTATCATATTCTTTCTATTTACCATTACTTTTCTAGGTCGAACACAGTACCCAGATTTTCAAGCACTAGCAGGTGAGCCTTGGCTACCCTTCACCAACAGTTTTCAACTTTGGTTCAATACTGGGATTTTGTTGCTAGCAAGTGCTGCATTATTTTCAACTGGAAAAGCTGCAGAGGCTCAACGAATCAATTTGGTTATTGCTGGATTGTTTTTCACTTTCCTACTGAGTTTCTTGTTCTTACTCGGTCAATTATCCGTATGGAAGCATCTTAATTCATTAGGCTATTTCATCAACTCCAATCCAGCTAACAGTTACTACTATTTATTTACCTGTGTACATGGTCTGCATCTCGTTGGGGGGCTTCTTGTGCTCATTAAAATGACTTATAAATTCTTATCGAAAGGTTCCCTAGACTTATTATCAAAAGGACTGATTTTGTGCAAGACCTACTGGAATTTTCTATTAATCGTATGGCTATTTCTGTTTGCGCTTTTAACGAGTTCATCAGAGACATATCAAACAATCGCCATTTTGTGTGGTTTTTAGGGGGACTAATCAATGAGCGACGCTACTATTGATACTACAAAAGGAATTGAAGGAGTGGTGGAAGACTGGTCCGCCGACAAACAAACTTTTGGTTTGCCCTGGGGCAAATTAATGATGTGGATATTCTTGGTCAGTGATACATTTATTTTTAGTGTTTTTTTAATATCCTATATGAATGCACGAATGACAACCACTGCCGAATGGCCGCCGACTAGTGAAGTTTTTGCACTTGAAATAGCGGGTCAACATGTGCCATTGCTCCTTATTGCTATTATGACTTTTATTCTAATTACTAGTAGTGGCACCATGGCAATGGCGGTTAAATTTGCATATGAAGGGAATCGAAAACGCACTTTTCAATTAATGATGTTCACCGCAATCTTAGGAGCATCGTTTGTCGCAATGCAAGCGTTCGAATGGACCAAACTTATCGTTGATGAGGGGATCAGGCCTTGGGAAAATCCTCTGGGTGCTGCTCAATTCGGCGCTATCTTCTTTTTAATTACCGGTTTCCATGGTATGCATGTCACCGCTGGGGTCATTTATCTATTAGTCATTGCGCTACGAGTTCGTCGTGGGCATTATGAGAATAAAGGGTATCACATTGTTGAAATCACGGGGTTGTATTGGCACTTTGTTGATTTAGTTTGGGTCTTTATTTTTGCTTTCTTTTATCTATGGTGAGGTAAGCCAATGTCAAATAATACTGAACTTCCGCTGGAACCAACTGAGCAGCAGTCTTTGAAACAACAGCGACCACAACAACACCCTATCGGAATTTATCTGAAGGTTTGGGTATTGTTATTTGTACTGAGTACGCTTTCTTATCTGGTCGATTTTTACCAAGTTCAAGGCTACTTACGCTGGACCCTAATTTTGATATTTATGTTCTTAAAAGCTGGGTTAATCGTTTCATTCTTTATGCATTTGGTCTGGGAGCGACTGTCTTTAATTTACACCATACTTGTTCCGACTCTAGCCATATTAGTGTTTATTCTGCTTATGGCCTACGAAGCAGATTATGTCTTTAACGGACGCTTATTCTTCTTTAGCCAGTAGCCATTTAGAAGTTAAAATATGAGTTCAATCACCCAACCGTGCGGAGGAAATACTAATGAGCGTTGACAAAAAGAACAGAATTATCTTGTTGCTTGCACTTAGTTTTGTCTTGGCCATTAGTTTACTGGTTGGGAAATTAATTTTTGTCCAGTTTAATTCTAGACCACCCGTAATCAACGGCGTAGTAATTCCTAGCCCTCCAAACATGAAATCCTTCAAAGTACTCGATCATCACAACCAACCCTTTAGTAATAAGCACCTAACAGGACAATGGCATATTTTAAGCTATGGCTACACCCATTGTCCGGACATTTGCCCCACCACTCTGAATGTATTATCAAGATTTTACCAGCAGGTACAAAGTGAAATAGAATTCGATAATCTGCGAGTGCTCTTTTATTCTATCGATCACCAAAGGGATACTGTTGAACACTTAAGCAAATATTTGCCTTTCTTTAATGATAGCTTTGTCGGACTAACCTACTCAGAATCGATGAAACCATCTGCGCTTGCGTTCGAAAAAAATCTCGGACTTGTTTCGATACTCACTCCAAACAAAGAACCAAAAGATATCGAATACTACGGAGACTACCGAGTCAGTCATGGTTTAATGTTGTACATCATCAACCCACAAGGAAAATTGCAGGCAGTTTTAAAACCGTCAGCCAGCGAAGGCGGCATTCCTTATTTTAAAGCTGAACAATTGGTTACGGACTATCAGGCAATACGTTCCTATTTCAGCAAGAATAATGCTAATGAAGAATCTCGAGTCAATATGCATAAAGTAGCACAAACAACACTACAAGAAGGCAATACAAAAAAGACGCCCCTTGCAAGCGCCTACTAGTTTGAAAGAACTTAATCTTCGAAGTGAACTAATACTGCCATTCTCCTAATTTACTACGATTAGTCGACATCCAACCTTTAATGTTATTTGCGTTTGCTTCAAGATAAGAACCGCTAACAATCAGACTAATACCAAGAACAGCTAGAGCAATCCAATAGTTAAAATCGAATCCCGAGATCAAATAGCCGATCTGGTGCTGCAGTCCAGTGACCAGCAAAATGATTGCACCTACAAATAAAGACTTTTGTTGGAACATATAACTTGCGATCATCATAACAGCCCCTATAACTAACAACATAAATGCTGACAGTAAATTGGCAAACAACGTAAAGCTCATGAGCATTCCACCCACTAATACCATCACAGCGAGTATTCGGTACACTTCGGCTCTTCGTACACTTCGCATGGACAACTCATAAACCATACCAGCAGTCATTAAGCTACCTAAAGCTACGACGATTTCAAGGGAAAACGCTGACGAAATACTATCAATCATCGCGATTCCGCATACAGCGGCTAACACAATAGAAAATAGTTCCGAAGCAATTCTTAAGAGTGATTTAACATCTAAACTTGCACTCAAATGACGAATCACCATAAACAAAACCAACGAACTACTACTTAACAATATAGAGTCGAATTTATAAAGCCAGAAACTACGCACCACTAATATTGTAAGCGGTAAAAACTGAAGTATAAACGCGACCTTACCTTCAAGAGTCTTTAACAACAACCTGGATTTCTGTGACTCTTTAGAGGCGAACACTCGATAGAAAAAGAGCAAGCTACCAGCGGATATTAGAGCTATTAAAGCCACCAACTCGGGCTGTCTAAATGGAACTAGCAACAATAGGTTGCTCATAAAAAACAATAAAGTTGCTTTGCTACTGATATTCCTACTTAAAACGCGAAACCCAAATGATACGATTGGAACCAATAGCAGAACTGACCCAGCCGATAACAATAACGCTGTTTTAAGTGAGCCAACATTCCAGGCCACATAACTCGGGTAATCGCTTGTTGCTAACCCATTACTACCCGCATATATAAATGCGCCAAGTATAGCGAATATCAACGGTACCGATAGAAGGGCCAACATAAACAACAGCCTGGCTCCTTTCGCTTCTTTAATTACTTTAGCATTAACCAAGCCGATTGCCGCCAAGGCAACCGTGTGACCTAAGAAGACCAAAAACCTAATCATGTCGCCACTCTCATCCCATCCACGGGCTAGAAAAGTGTACAAAGAAATGACTACAGCAAGCGCGCCAAACCCACGCAATAACATGGGTAAATAACCGAGCCATGAAGTTTGGGAATTATTGTCTCCTGCGTCTTGCTTCACAGTCTTGCTTTTAGTTGCACTCGGAGCATTGGTTGTATTTCTACCGGTTGAAAAGCTTCCTGATAAATGACCATCAGTTTCATTAGCGACATGACTATTCATCTTGCTTCTCCTTTTGATTCACCTCTTTGGCTATTAAGGCAACGAGTTCAGTTTTTAATTCTAATTCGTTCTCTTTATCAATAAACTCTCTTTCAAATTGGTCTTCGTGGGAGTAAGAGGATAAAGAATGACAAGATTTCACTGAAAACTCATCCTGTTGGGCAATTAATGACTCCTTTAAATCAAGGTTCGATTCCCAACGCGACAAAATCTCTTGCAGTTCCGAATTATTAGTCGGCTTAGTTCTACTTAAATGAGTAGATGCATCACTGCTGGACTGACGAGCAGACAATAACTCCCTCTTTCGCTTGATCTGGATAAGCTCATGTTCACTTTTTTGAATGTCTCGCTCCAGCTTTCCCTCCATTAGTTGATACTCATGATAGTTTTTTTCAGTTTGATTCATTTCTTGCTGTACTTGCTTCTTTCGTTGTAAACACTTCAAAGCACGTTCCTGGTCCGTATTAGCCTCAATCAGCGCCCTCTTTTGCCAACTGGACTCATCCGTTTTAAGTTTAATTAAAGAGTTGCCTAGATCTTCCTTTTTTCGTCGCAACTGGATCAACTGTCCTTTCGCCCGCATGAGCTTTCCAGCTTGCTCTTCGAGCGTCGCTTTAATGAGTGCATCATGGTTTTCAATTTCCGCTACTGCATTGTCAATACGTGAAAATATAGTAATCGATAGTCTTTTTAACAGTGACATAATCTTTTCCTCGTTTTGGTTAATCACTGGATACAGTATTGATAAAGTAGACTTGGATTGTTATCAAAACGGAAAAAGTCTAACTATTCGATACTTCGCGTTAGCCATATGGACTCTAAAGGGCTCGAAAGGACGGATCGTGTTGTCACTGATGGGGAGCAACGGAGTATAAAATCGATATACATGACCACTTTATGTTCGACTTAGAGTGAAATTCGAATGGGCTATTTCGTGAATTCATACTTTCAACATTTTCAATATATTTCGAACTAGGTAAGTTGAGGTCAGTCAAAAATTTGGTGTAATATTCATATATAGATAAGAATCTAATGGAAAGGAATATGTCGAAAACTAGAAATCGGTATCTAGCTCGCGACTGAAACGAACGAGTTGGATCGGTTCTAACTTATTTTTATATTCTATCCGCTAGTGAAGCTACAAAATAAAGAGAGTAATATGAATAGTTGTATCAATTGCAAATCCGAAATAAATGGGAGCTACTGTTTTAACTGTGGTCGTCCTTTTAAACTAGCAAGAATAGATGGGCAGCTAGTACTTCAGGAAATAAGCAGTGTTCTAAATTTTGAAAAAGGAATTTTCTTCACAATAAAAGAATTGTTTCTTAGACCCAAGCAGAACATGAAGAGTTTTATTTTGGAGGACAGAGGCAGACTGGTAAAACCAGTCATATTTTTAATAGTAACATCCTTAATCTTTACCCTAACCTCTCACTTCTTTCAAATTGAGAACGGATATGTGGATTACACCAGTGATGAACACACCGCCACTACGTTAATTTTCGATTGGATTCAAAGTAATTATGGATATTCGAACATCATCATGGGAATGTTGTTTGCTGTTTGGATAAGGATACTTTTTAGAAAGTACGATTATAATTTTTTTGAAATACTGATTATATTGTGCTTTGTAATGGGGATCGAAATGCTGATATTTTCGGTGTTTGGAGCTCTGGAGGGAGTAACAAAACTGAAATTAATGCAACTTAGTGGATTGTTTGCTTTGGGTTATTATTTGTGGGTAATTGGTAACTTTTTTGAAAGTGGCAAAATCATAAACTATTTTAAAGCTCTTTTGACCTATGTGCTAGGCATGCTTTCTTTTGCATTATTGGCGTTATTTACAGGGTACATCATTGAGCTCGTGTAACAACTCTCAAATACGAAATACCGCCACTACGAAGAGGTCTAAAACCACCTTAACCCGACGCAGCGACAGCAATGGATAAAATAAAACACCCACAAGATACAATAAGATTACGTCGTATTGCATTGGCAGCGCAAGGACTACTCCAATCAAAACCATTCGGCGTTGGATTAGCTGGCGCGATTAATACCGTTAAACACCTAGGCTATATTCAAATAGATACACTCTCCGTGATAGAAAGAGCACACCATCATGTTCTCCATTCACGCGTGCCTAAATTCACATCAGATATGACTAACCAAATGCTTGTTGACGGCGACATATTTGAATATTGGTCCCATGCCGCTGCTTTTCTTCCTATTGAAGATTATCGTTATTCCTTACCATACAAACATGCGATTAAAAATGGTCAGACTCATTGGTATAAAGATCCAGACAAGAAGCTAATGAAAGATTTATTGGTGCGCATTGAGACTGATGGTCCACTGCGTTCTCGGGATATTAAAACAGACACCACCGAAGCCGCTAGTTGGTGGGGTTGGAAACCGGCCAAAAAAGCACTCGAGCAGTTATATATGCAAGGTGATTTGATGGTCAGCGACCGAACTGGTTTTCAAAAAACCTATGATTTAACCGAGCGCGTCCTTCCGGCTAACACCAATTCAACTATGCCCAGCGTCGAAGAATTCGCGGTGCATCTAATAGACCAGCAAATACGATGTCATGGCATTGTCTCTCTCAAAGGCTTCACTTACCTGCGCAGAAATACAGAACTTCGAAAAGCCATTAAGTCGATAGTTGAAGAAAGAGTATCGCAACAACTTTTTGAACAAGTACAAGTCACTAGTGGTGAAGTCTTTCTCATTCAATCGGGAGCACTTGAACAACCACTTCCTCGTATAAATAACCGCATGCTGATTCTCTCGCCTTTCGACAACAGCGTTATTCAACGCGATCGACTCAAGTCAGTTTTTCAATTTGAATATCAAATAGAATGTTATGTTCCGCAAGCAAAAAGGAATTATGGCTACTTTTGCTTACCGCTACTTTTTCGCGGTGATTTCATAGGCCGAATGGACTGTAAAGCTCACCGAAAGACCAAACACTTGGAAATAAAGGCACTCTATTTTGAACCTAGCGACAACAGTCAACAAAACCTAAAACGAAAGAGTTTCGATGAAGAATCAATGATAGCGGCTTTTGTAAAAACAGTTTCACATTTTCAGCGATTTCAAAATTGTGAAACTGTCTCTCTAGGAAAAGTTCAGCCAAAGCGTCTCACTAAATATTTACGCGAAACATTAAAGTAATAGTAAGGAGTATATCTAATGGATGAGAACTATCATAACTTTGTATCTAAGGCTCAATTTGAGTTGGTATTTCCTATCACCGCGGGGTTCCGAAAAGAATATCATCTTGGATGTTTGACACTTCCATTCGATTTATCAGTCCTATTATTAGTAAAAGAAGCAGGAAAAAAGCAGCTATTTCATTAGATGAACCGGACAATCTTATGGAACACCTATCTCAATTAGGCGTTTAAATTTCGTGATAACGTCAACAATTTATACTAAAACGATGAGTCGAACCTTCTTTTTATGAGTTGACGAACTCCATTGGTCGGCGCCAAACCAATTGCATGGTCATAATAACCTCTCGCTTTGATGAAATTTCCACAACGACGATGCAAATCAGCTAACACAGCAAACCACAAATGTGACCCCAGTAACCAACTCGGCGGTTCGAACTCGATTAAAATCTCGAGCCCAGCTTTTGGGCCTTTCCATTCCGCTACCGCGATTGCACGATTAAGTCGGTGGATGGCTGATGGCAACTTCTTTTCCAATATTTCATAACAACTGGCAATTTGTTGCCAACGCGTATCTTGATAGTTTGATGCCAAACAATGTTCAGCTGCAACTCCCGCTTCGGCATGATAACGAGAAAAATTATCGCCAGTCGCCGACATTTCTATCCAACGAATACCTTCTGCAATAAGAGATTTGTCCCAAAGACTTCGGTCTTGCTCCTCTAGCAACAGCAAGCCGCCCGACTGGCTTTGTCTTCCAGTCATTCGCGCAAGGTGTAAATGCATCAGAGCTAAAAGAGCATATGTTTCTGGGTATTGACCAATGGTGTAATCTGACAATACTGTTGCTAATCGAATTGCCTCCAAGCAAAGATCGAGGCGAATGGTATGTTGACCATTGGCCGATAAATACCCCTCTGTAAAAAGTAAATAAATCACTTTGTGGACGTTTGGCAAGCGAGGATGGTATTCGCTAGCTGACAGGTCCCAGCTCTCAGTCGGTAATTTCTGGAGAATCTTCTTCGCCCGAGAATAACGCTTGTAGACATTCTCTTCCGAACTAAAGATACGCTTAGAGATTTCAATAACATTAAACCCACAGAGGGCCTTAAGTGCGAAAACTAATTGAGACTCCTGTGGAACGTCATCATTACAGCAGACGAATAACAAACGTAACAGGTCACAATCTGGTTCATCGGATAGTTTTTGCTGAACTGGATTCGAAGGAGAATTTCGACCGATTAAGAACTCGAAAATATCTTCAGTATTACCCGAAAGAATCCTTTGTTGATTGTTATTCTGACGTAACCGTTCTAACAAATGATTACTTGCTACCTTATAAAGCCAGGCTGCAGGATTATCAGGGAGACCATTGAGCGTCCACGATTCTAACCCTTTAACCAACGCTGACTGCACTGAATCTTCGACTTGCTCCATATAGGCAAGGCCGACTCGACGAGACAAACTTGAAACGAGCCGACCATATTCATGCCTGAAGAAATTTTCAGCCAGGGACGAAACTGTCGTAGCAGAGGATGTCACGGTTGATTGATTTCTCGCACTTCAACACTTGAGCCGGGATAAACCCCCGGGCTTTTTTGTGCAACTAGCACAGCCTTCTCAATATCTTCCGCCGCAACTATCATAAACCCACCAGCGATTTCATTGGTTTCAGCAAAGGGCCCATCGATGACTTTTTCACTAGTGACCACTTTCCCATCCGCTAATTTGCCACCCATATCAATAATATTGTCTTTAAACTCTTCCTTCCAAGCATTGAATTTAGCAAACATTGCTTCCATGTCAGTTGGTGAAGGTGCTTCGCATTTTTCATTGTTTGCAGGTTTTGAACGCATAATACATAAGTACTTTTTCATGATTGTTCTTTCTCCTAGATTTTAGTGTGCAGGATATAATTGAGCTTCAAAAAATTGCTCTTTTTGTCAGTTTTTTGTTACTGACACTATAAAGATGATTAGGTCGTGTATTTTTAGACACTCAGTACAAATAATAATTTTATTCTTTAGCAATGAAAAGTGAGTCGCTTACGAATTATCACGTTCAGACTAACACCGCTAAACTAATTTCGCTTTCGAGAACTATCATCGCTACTAGGAAGATATTACCATGAAACACGTAGAAATATGATGTGAGAGAATTAAGATAACAATCGGTCGATCGCTAACAAACAAAAGATAGGCTGAAGACAACTATTGGCAACCCATTGCTTCAAGTGGTTAATAAAGCTACCGAATATAATATATCCTTCGGTCATAATCTCAAGAACACTTTCTTTCGAGCGAGTATCAAAAATATACAAGTTGATAATCATTGGTCGAAGTTATTATTGGCAGTATAAAAAATCTGAGTCGATTAATCGTTGAATTTAGCCGATTCAATTTTAGATTCCATAAACATTAAAAATGCATCAAGTTTTTGGGAACTATTTCTTGGCTGGGAATATAGCATGTGGATATTTTGATATTGTTGCTGATAGCTCTCTAAGATAGGAATCAAAGTTCCCGTTGATAATTCGTCTCTAATTAAGTATTCGAATAAATTAGCTATGCCTAAGCCATTTTTAGTCGCATTCACCAGTGTTTGATAGTTGTTACTAATAAGAGTACTTTTGACTTGAACGCTCTGAGTTTTTTTTGCCGAATGAAAAGTCCATCTGTCATATACTTTACCTGCTCGATATACATTTGCAAAGAAATGTACTAGTTCACTTGGGGCATTTGGTGAGCCATACTGTTGTAAGTACTTAGGTGATGCAACGACCATACGCTCCATTTGAGCCACTTTAATACTGTACATCGAAGAATCATTTAATTCGATAATACTTTGGAAAGCGACATCGATATCGTTATTGCGGTAATCAATTATTTGATCTGTTAGCACTAGTTCTACAGTGACGTCTGGACAAATTACCATAAAATCGGAGATTAAGGGCCCCAGAAAACTCTGACCAATAGCGACAGTAGCCGTCATTTTCAAATTACCTATTGGAGATGCACTCTGATTGCTCACTGAATGTTGCAACTCAGATATTAGTTTGTTAATTTTTGCTGCTTCTTTATACACCTGTTTACCTGAATCCGTCAGACTTAGGCTACGAGTGGTTCGAATTAGTAACTGGCTGTTAAGATTTTGTTCTAGTCGTGCAACCGATTTACTCACAGAAGAAACCTTGGTACCCAATCGGTAAGCTGCTTGTGTAAAACTTCCTTCATCTACGACATGTAAATAAATTTCCATTAAGTGGTGCATGTCCAACTTTCTACGCATTTAATTATCTCCTTAAAAGACATAGTGTAATTAAAATATAGCTGTTTATTGTCAACAAAGACATCACTATTATGACTTTTCCTGACCTCTATCGAGGTTTTGACCTTCTACATACATCCATTGTGAGGATATGATCATGAAACTAATCATCCAAATTGCTTTTATTCTAATCTGTTTAGTGCACTATTCCGTTCTCGCGGAGAATGAAACCAGTGCACATTCACTCAAATATCGAGCAGCGCTGCAAAAGACAAAGCTACCAGTTGGTTGGTATCTCGGCGAGGCGACAGCAATTGAATTTAATTCTAAAGGTCACTTTTATGTGTTTAACCGTGGTCTACATCCATTACTAGAATTTGATCGACAAGGAATCTTTGTGAAGGAGATAGGCCAGGGACTATTCGATACACCGCACGGAATGAGAGTTGATCGAGATGATAATATCTGGACGACCGACCAAAATACTCACCAAGTCATGAAATTTAATCCATTAGGAGAATTGTTGCTGGTGATAGGGCGTAGAAATTCCGAAGGCACAGGTTGGTTTGACAGAGGATATAGTTTAACTTTGCTTAAATCCCCAAGTGACGTGGCGTTTGACTCTGATGGAAATGTTTATGTCGCCGATGCAGGTAACTTTAGAATCGTTAAATTTAATCGATTCGGTGAGCCAATTACTTTTTGGGGGGAACAAGGCGATCAGCAAGGAGAATTTAATTTTCCCCATTCAATCATAATTGATATTAAGCAACGACTATTAGTTACCGACCGCGAAAACGCACGGGTACAACTATTTGACCTTGAAGGTAACTATTTGAAACAGTGGACTGATATTGGCAACCCATACTTAATCACGCAATCAACCGATGGTTATATTTGGGTAACCGACGCGCGAGCAGGTAAACTGATTAAGCTAACTCAAAATGGAAATATTGTTGGTGAATTTGGAGAGTGGGGCAAACAGCTCGGACATTTCGGCTTTGGGCATGGTTTAAGCGTACGAGACAACGGCGAAATATATATATCTGAAGTACTCAATCTTCGAGTTCAGAAGTTAATACCAATCAAATAAATCTAGATTGGACTATCGGAAAACGTCGATTATTTTCGACGAGTAAAATTTACTGGCAAGTTTTAGCTGCCCACTGCTCAAGCTTGCCACTGACACTATCGAAAACCGAATAACCTTCCGTAAATGTCCCCAAAGCTCCTTCTCTCGCTAGAATTCCAAAATATCCATGTTCATAGTCGATAAAAGGATAAGCACCATATGCACCTGGACTGGATACTCTCGTCACCTCACTACAATTGAATTCGGTTGAGTGACATTCGATCCAACTACCAAAACCATAGTGCCAATCTTCGTTTAAACCATCGAATGCGGGTGAATTATCGATAGTCGCACTTGAAATTTGGTCTTGAGTCATTTGCTGGATTAACTCAGTCGTTAATATGGACTCATTAAATAACGCATTTAAAAATTCAAAATATTCTAATCCCGTCCAATGCATCCCCCCTGCTAACCTAGGATTCTCCAATGATGGCAAGTCGTAGTATGATTGCGAAAACAAAGCTGACTCTGATTTAAACTGGTCGAATATGGCTTGCCATGAACTTAACTCAGAAGCCTTAACTGCCATCAGACCTGCCACCTGCAAGTGTGACGAACTATAATAAAAAGACTCTCCACCCGCTTCTTCATTTTGCAAATTGTTAGACAATGTGGTGCTTACACACGATTCAAAATCTGAATTGGGTAAATTCACGCACAGTGCTTCATCACTAACTCCCGATGTAAAACTCAGTAAGTGCGCTAATGAGATCTCAGATAGATTGCCGAATTCGGGCCAAGTTTCAATGTAATCCTGCGGTTTATCTTGCAGTGAAAGAGTCCCCTTTTCAACTAACGAAAGTATCACAGCGGCGGTAACCATTTTAGAGGTTGATGCAGAGCGATAAGAAGTCGCCTTAGTCGAAGCCCCGCGATTATGCTCTAACTGACGCCCATCATTGCTTTCTATTAAGAGAGTAAAATCAGTACTGGTTGCTAATGTATCCAGCTCCGTTCGAATGGATTGGATTAAATTATCTCGCTCGACAATACAAGCATCACCAATGGGCTCAGGATCGTTCGAACTTCCAGTTCCACCACTACCACCACAACCAGAAATAGCAACAATTGGAATTAAACACAGAGCGGGAATTATTAGTTGATACTTCATAAGAATTCGAATTTAGCAAAAAGATATATACCATACTAACATCACAAATATATCCTTTGCAGAACATTTACAATGGTTTACATCAAGCTTGTTAATCCTTATCAACCGATTCGAATAGAAATAAAGCTGTACTGACTGTATGTTGTCAGTAGCGTTGATATAATATCCTATTAAGCCTTAACCATTTATATATTCTACCGTACTAATAATATTAGGCACAAAATTGGTCATGATACACCATGGAGACACTATGAAAATATCAAATAGCGAACGAGTTAACCAATTTCTAACGGATACTAGCTCAACTAACTCTATTCACTATGATATGCTCATAGAAGTCAGAGCGTTATTCCTTAAACTAAAACCAAACCTGGTTGATGACATAAAATACGGTGGTATCGTATTTGAACAATCCGGAGATCTAGTCGGCGGAATTTTCACCTACAAGAATCATATCTCAATCGAATTTAGTAATGGCGTTCAATTTACCGATCCAAAGAAAATACTATTAGGCGCAGGAAAACATCGACGCCATATAAAACTCACTCAGCAACAAGACATCGCAGACCAGCAATGTCTTTATTTTATTAATCAAATTAAATAACTTAACCTTAGAACTACACACTTCAGAGATATAACCAGATAGTTACCTCTAACAGCTATTCCTCAACATTGAGTTGCGGTCGGGCCATGTGTCTCGTCGCATACATTAAAGCAAGGATAATCAAAACTAAGAATAGAGACCCTGTGAGTAATGCAAACTGCTCTAGCTGCAAGATCGAGTAAAGCACACTATATAAAGAAACTAATAAGCCCACCATAAGAGTTGCACTTTTTATGCTCTTTGCAGCAAATCCAACATAGCTTGCAATTGACAATACCGCAACTAACGATGCGACTATGTAAGCCGCTAAGAAACCAAGATGTTCTGACAATGAGAGCAATAATAGATAGAATATGCTTAACGACGCACCTACTAAACAATATTGAATCAAACTGAAATTAACTTTTTTCTTTAAATCAAATACATAAAGTGCAAGAAAAGTTAAGCAAATAAAGAGAATTCCATACTTTACTGAGCGTTTCACTTTGCTGTAATGAGTAACAGGTTCAAATAGCATGGTTTCTGCTGATACCTCTGTCACTGACGGTTGCTGGCTAGCACGAAATGACTGCGGATAGTTTCTCGCTAAATGACTTAATTCCCACCTTGCCACAAAACCATTTTCTGATAATTCTCGCGTGTTTGGTAACATGCCATGAAAACTAGGGTGCTGCCAATTGGACGATATTTGTAAATTTGAATCCTCTGCCAAAGGTAATACAGCAATACTCCTTGAACCTCTGAAATCTATAGCAAACTTAACTTGAAATTTCTCTGAGGCTACTTTGATATCAACCGGCGAATGAAATCCCTGTTCTATTCCTGTATTAGTTAAATTCGTTCCTGAATTTAACTTAAGTGTCTTATCATCCATCGTAAATTTAGATACTTTTTGTATCGCTTTGTTGTCGGATACTCCGAAGCTTAGGTAACTATCTTGATAATTGATTTTCAACCGGGAATAGTCTTTATAATTGCCTGTGGTAAAATCGTGTTTCGGGAAATTCGCCTCTCCATCTAGTACAGCGTTGTAGACCATTGCTTGATATATTCCTCGATAGCGGAAATCATAGTCTAAGTTAATATTCAAATTAAGCTGTTCAGGCAATATCACCATCTTATCGTAAATAGTTCGATGAGTTCTTTTGGTTTTGTCTTCTCCACTATTTAGCTTATACGTTTTTGTTTCAACGGTCTGATAACTAAACGGGATGACCAAAACGGGACCAGAAATAGTTTGGCTATTCCCCCAAGTATCACCTATTTCATCGGTTACATTCGAATATAGCCTCCCTCTTTCGTCAGTAATACCTTCTAACAAACCAAGCACGCTTAGGCTGATGATTGCCAATACACCGATACCGACTCCCTTTAATACGATTGGCAACTTTCTTTTGAATTCACTCTCCGTCACTTTTTCATTTGAAGAATCAGCATTCAAATTTGAAGATAGGCTTGGTATCAGATTACTATGCCCCAGTAATTTTCGTACTAAAACTAGCCCGCCTAGGCCAATGACAAACAAGACTCCGAGCCCGATAAGACTGGCAATTATTTCAAACATGTTTTAATCCTTGTTTTACGTTTAAGTAGAGTTCAAGGGAATTAGACCAAAAAATAGAGTTCAAAAAATCAACCAAGAATGGAGAATAATGACGAATTGTGTCAGGATTGTGGTGGACTCGCTTATTTCCGACTAAACATCGCTTTAAAGGATGCCAGAGGCACTGAGAGAAAACGCCCGATCCAATCGCGATAACGAAAAACAAAAATCAATCGAAAGAATATGGAGAATAAAAATTGAAAAATAATACTACGAAGCGCTCATCTAAACTTGTAGGAGTTTCGCTCTTTATTCTCTTTCATTTAGTTACTGCATGTACACCTTCGGTAGACGAATCGACAATCGCAAAAAATGCTGAACTGCCTCCACAAGACAAACAACAAAATACGGTTAACGACTTCAAAGCAACCGGCATTATTGCGAAATCAATTCCAGAGATTTCAAAATCACTTAGCGACGGAGAAATAACCTCCGAGGCATTGGTAAAACTTTATCTCGAACGTATTAACAACGTCGATAAAAACGGCCCTACATTACAAGCAGTGCTTTCTTTAAACCCTGATGCGATAGCGATTGCCCGTGAACTTGATCAACTAAGGAAAAATGGAACCATAAAAGGTCCGCTACATGGTATCCCCATACTTTTAAAAGACAATATTGAAACCAAAGATAATGTGCCAACAACGGCTGGTTCACTTGCTCTTGCAAAGAATATAACAGGCCGCGATAGCCCATTGGTCGCTGGACTTCGGCAACAAGGCGCAATCATTCTAGGTAAGACTAACCTCAGTCAATGGGCAAATTTTCGTTCGGAAAACTCTATGAGTGGTTGGACGTCATTAGGCGGTCAAGTGAAGAATCCACATATGCTAGATCGGAATCCTTGTGGTTCTAGTTCAGGCTCTGGAACTTCGACAGCAGCATCGTTGGCAGCTGGCACTGTGGGTACTGAAACAAACGGTTCGATTATCTGTCCTTCTAATGCGAACGGAATCGTTGGATTCAAACCGACTGTCGGCATAGTCCCTCAACAATTTATTATTCCTATATCGACTACGCAAGATACCGCAGGGCCAATGACCAAAACAGTGAAAGGCGCCGCAATGATGATGAATGCAATGGCCACTAACACACCTAATATTGATTACACTGAAAAACTAAATAAAGATAGTTTGAAAGGCGTTCGAGTGGGTGTACTGAATTTTGCAAAAGGAAGTTCCTTACCTATAGTTGATTTGTTTGAACGAGCATTAATCGATCTCGAATCTGCTGGAGCCATTCTAGTACCGATTGAAGATCGGCCTACTACGCCAGAAGGTTATGGAAAAATGGCTTACGACTTATTAAAGTATGAATTCAAGGACGGTATTAATCACTATCTTGCTTCGACGTCCAAAGAACAAGTGTCCTCGCGGACATTAGCAGAACTCATAGACTTTAACGAACAACATGCCGATGTAGAACTCCCACTATTCGACCAGAGTATTTTCGTTAAGTCTGAGGCAATGGACTCTCTTGAAAGCGAGCAATACAAAAAATCTCTAGCCCTAGTTCTTAAGACAACACAACAGAATGGAATTGATCAATTGCTGGGTGCGCATCAAGTTGCTGTTCTAGTAGCACCTTCAGGTCCAGTCGTACCAAAAATCGATCCTATAAATGGTGACATTTGGCCTAACAGTTGGCCAGGTTATGGCT
>JAHRVB010000235.1 GCA_019090895.1 Kangiellaceae bacterium | reverse complement strand
GAAGACACTTCTAACAACAAGGCTTACCAACTAGGCAATACATCCATCACTGCCGGTCTTTATTTTCCTTATTTATTTTCAGAAAAGCTCAGCCTAAATTACGAATATTCCGATTGGCAAACTGGCTGGTATAACAATAATGTTTATCAGGAAGGGTATGTTAATGAAGCTTTTGTCCTAGGTCATTGGGCCATGCAACCTCAACGAGAAATGAATACAACGACTCCAGGATTGTCTCATTACCTAAAAACACAATGGCAATTTGGCAATGACCACCTGTTATCCACCCAACTGAGATATTCAGAATTACAAAGCACACCAACTATTAACTTTAGCAATGCCTGGGAAATCAATCTTGATTATACCATTCCATGGGAAAGTGATATCGTCACATTGGGTGCTTATTTTGGTGAAGATAGTTTTGGTGAAAAGTTTAGTCAGGTTAGTTTGACTTGGGAAATTTGATCCAGGAAGTGGAGTTGGATTGTGGGAGCTGGGAGATAGGAAAGACCAGTAGCGAGTAGCGAGTAGCGAGTAGCGAGTATTTAAGACTGACTGAGAAAGAGTGTCAACCTCTTTCGAATAGTTCTTCAACTTTTATCTTTTAACTCGAAACTAGCAACTCTCGACTAGTAACTAGATCATAATTAAGAGAAAATTTGAATGAAGAAGTTAGTGTTATTATCTGCTTTATTAATACCTTCAATCCAAGCTGACACCTTATTTGAAGTGACAGCAGGAGCAGGTCAATATTCCTTGGATGTTGATTCGAAACGAGGCACGCAGCTCGAAGATGATTCAACAGCGACCAATTTTTCAATCGGCGCTTACAGAAGCACCACAGCAAATTCATCATGGGGCGCTGTTTTAGAAGTCAGCTCAGCTATAAGTCGAGAAGATGACTTGCCCGGTAGTGGCCGAATGATTGGATTTAGATTCGCTGATTATCTCAGTCAAATCAATGACAGTTCAAGTTATGAGCTTTATGCGGGTTTCGCGCAGTTCGACTGGCTCAAAAAAGCCAATGGATATTATTTTGGGGCTAACTATCGATATAACTTATTCGGCGAGCATTCAGGGTTAATGATTGATGGAAAATACTATCAAGACTTGGCGTATGACTCGCCTACGGGCGATGATATCGTTGATGGTTTTCAGACGAGTGTGAAATTTTATTACCGGTTTTAGCTCCTAGCTCCATATTTTAACTCTCAGCTAGAAACTTTCTAGTTTTTAGCTCTTCGCTCGCAACTCGCCACTAGCAACTATTTCTTTACCCAACACCTAGCTCCATTTTTTAAATCTAAACTCGCAACTGTTTTAGCTCCTAGCTCCTAGCTCCTAGCAACTATCTTCATTATCCCTTCTTTCTAATAAATTATACTATTGTAAAACTTATTGTGTGGTTATATAATAGTATAACTTTCAACTAAATTGGAGATCCACTATGACATCGATTGCAGTCAGACAATCGGGTGGCGCGAATATCGTCAGTAT
This sequence comes from Kangiellaceae bacterium, assembly GCA_019090895.1. Lineage (GTDB taxonomy): Bacteria > Pseudomonadota > Gammaproteobacteria > Enterobacterales > Kangiellaceae. The sequence continues at coordinate 2,956 of JAHRVB010000235.1, read as the reverse complement.
TCCAAAAGCAATCATCAAAACGCTAGGTCTTCAAGTTGGTTCAAAACTTGATTTAACAATCAAGGACAATAAAATAGTACTCACCCCCATTAATGAAGAATTAAGTCTTGATGCACTTATAGAAGGTAGCCCACAAGAGTGCTTTAAAGTGATGGAAGAAGATAGGGAATGGATAGATGCTGTACCAAAGGGCAAGGAGGTATAATGTATATCCCGGACAAAGGAGACATTATTTTTCTTAATTTTGATCCTAGTGCTGGCAAAGAAATCATGAAACGTCGACCGGCATTTGTAATTTCCCGAGAGCTATTTAATAGGCATACGGGGTTCGCCATCGTTGCTCCCATCACTAGCACCATTCGAAATATGAAACTCGAAGTAGTATTACCAAAAGAGTTAATAACAGGAGGGTCAGTTCTTATTCATCAGATGAAATCACTTAATTTCACGGACAGAAAAATCGAGTTGATTGAAAAAGCACCAAGAGAAATAGCGGCAAAAGTTACGGAGTTAGCAAAAGCCATTATTCAGTGATTTAAATACTGCGATTTTTCTTCTAACTCTAAACTTAGTATGCCCCGCGAACGAAGAGAGTGTTGTGGGCAAGAAACTAGCGAGTTTTCTTTTGACCTCGCTCCTAGCTCCATTTTTTAAATCTAAACTCGCAACTGGAAACTTTCTAGTTTTTAGCTTTTACCTCTTCCTAGTAACTAGTCACTCTTAACTCGTAACTGTTTTTGCTCCCAGCTCCCAGCTCCCAGCTCCCAAGCGCAGCTTAAACCAGCGTCTTAAACCTTACGACATTATTTTTATTCTTATCTTCATCCCAAAGTAAGTCGCAAACTTCATGTTGAGGATTATAACCAGTTGGAATCTTAAGTAATAACTGCACAATACCTTCACAATCCATTTCATCACAAAGTTCATTCATCAAAATTAGTGCCCTTTGCATATCGGTCCAGGGAATCTCTTCTTCTTCAGCAGTCATAATTTTAGAATGATTAGTGCCTGCAACGTTTTCTCCAATAAGCAATTCTTCATAAAGTTTTTCTCCAGGACGTAATCCGGAGTAGTTAATTTCAATATCACCTTGAGGGTTCTTTTGGTTCTTAACTGAAAAACCCAATAAATGAACCATTCTTTCAGCTAATTCGGAGATCTTTACTTGCTCCCCCATATCCAGCACAAACACGTCACCGCCTCTGCCCATTGCGCCAGCTTGTATGACTAATTGAGCCGCTTCAGGAATCGTCATAAAATAGCGAATGATATCTTTATGAGTAACTGTAACGGGTCCACCAGCTTTAATTTGTTCTCTGAATAGCGGAACTACAGACCCCGAGGAACCGAGAACATTGCCAAAGCGAACCATAGTAAAGACAGTTTTATCTCCCCTACTATTTAGGGCTTGTAAGACTAATTCAGCGAATCGTTTTGATGCACCCATTATATTTGTTGGCCTTACGGCTTTATCAGTTGAAATAAGTACAAAGCGTTCTACGTTTGCCTCGGCCGCAGCTTCCGCCGCATACCAGGTACCAAATATATTGTTTCTAATTCCTTCCACAATATTATGCTCGACAATAGGCACATGTTTATAAGCTGCCGCGTGATAAACCGTTTGAACTTTGTATTTGCGGAGGATTCTCACCATACGATGTTTATGCTGAACTGAGCCCAGCAAGGGTACAATTTCTAGATCGATTTCAGATTTAACCGCGAGCTTTCTAAGCTCTTTTTCAATTGAGTAAAGGGCGAATTCGGATAATTCATAAAGGACTAATGACGTTGGTTTTAGAGCTATAATTTGTCGGCAAAGCTCGGAACCAATTGAACCACCGGCACCAGTCACTAGTACGACTTTATCAGTAATACTCGAGTGTAATAAGTCGTGATTAGGTTCCACTGAATCACGACCTAGCAAGTCTTCGATATCAATATCTTTCAATTGCTCAATTTGAACTTTTCCGTTAACAATATCTTCCATGGAAGCGATGGTTTTCACTTTTAATGGGAAAGGTTCTAGTCTAGTAAGTATCTCAGACCGTCTAGAATGACTGGCAGAAGGTAAAGCTAACAGGACTTGTGATATTTCATACTTTTTTACGAGATCTTCAATTGATATGGGAGAATAAACCTTAATTCCGTCAATTTCGGTACCAAATACAGAAGGTTCATCATCAATGTATACTGCTATTTTGTATAGATTACTCTGACTTATTGCCCGTGCTAATTGCCGTCCAGCTTTACCTGCGCCATAAATAGCGACAACCTTATGGCTTAAACTCAGTTTTGAGCGAATATAAGCAATAGTTATCAGTCGAGCACCACCGATGGAAACCAGAGCAAAAGACCAATATAGGAGGATCGTAATTGAATCAATTTGGATGCCAAAATAGAAACTTGAAGCAGTAAATATTGCTGTCGATGTCGCAATGCCCAGAGCAATGGTAAAGACTGCTTTTAAACCCATATAGCGTAATATAGCGCGATAAAACCCAATTTTGGCAAATACTGCCACACTGCCAATTAAAGTTGTGGCGAAAAAGGGCAAATTAGCATTCGCGGTTGTACTAAATGTAGAGTTTGATATTGAAAGGGCGAGAAGAATGCTAGTTACAATGACAATTGAGTCAAACCCTACTGACACAAGCCTCTTGAATGGCCTAGAAGACTCTAAGAAGGAATTTAATACTGACATATTATCCAAAACTCTATTTCCTTATTATTTTTACTGTATGTTCTATACAACGTTCTTAACAAAGATTAGATCACATCAATGAGCTAATCTTAGTCCATGTCTTTTTACTTTGCTGGATTTTATATTATTAAAGGGAACTCCGAAAGGCCATTGGTTAGCTGAAAACAATTTTAGTCCATAAATTCACATCTATTAACGTATTAAACCTTCGGCAGGGATACGCTCCAGTATTTCAATAGTGAACTTTGACTTATT
>JAHRVB010000234.1 GCA_019090895.1 Kangiellaceae bacterium | reverse complement strand
ATAGATGTTAAAGCAATTACCGCATGCTTATGGACTGGAATGTTAATACCAGCTATACGGGCCATTGACCTACTCCCAACATTAGTTCTTTCTCTATCATTGACACCCACCCGAACTTATGAGGTGGTCGCCCTTCAAAAAGGCGCGCAATGATAGCTTCCAAACGGTTAAAAATCAACCGAATCTTCAAATTTATGCTATTTACTTTATATCGTCAGCGGGCTACACGCTTATACAAAACAAATTGCGCTAAAACTCTCCATTAAAAGAGAATTTACTACCCTTGACGCTGTTTGTGTCGTGGATCAGTACAAATCACACGAACACTACCGTTACGACGTATAACTTTACAGTCACGGCAGATTTTCTTTACAGAAGCTCGAACTTTCATTTTCGTACTCCGATTGCAGAGCGACTTACCAGAGGTTCTTACCGAACCCCAGAAGAGCCGTAGTTTTTAAAGTTTGCCTTTTTTAGTACAGAGTCATAATCGCGTGAAATAAGATGTGCTTGTACCTGAGACATAAAGTCCATGATAACAACCACAATAATCAACAACGATGTTCCGCCAAACTGAAAAGGCACGTTAAAGATCAAAATTAAGAACTGCGGTAAAAGACAAACAGCGGTGATGTAAAGCGCGCCTATCAAAGTTAACCGAGTCATAACTTTATCAATATATTTAGAGGTTTGCTCCCCAGGACGGATCCCAGGTATAAACGCTCCAGATTTTTTCAATTGGTCAGCCGTATCTCTTGGGTTATATACGAGGGCGGTGTAGAAGAAACAGAAAAAGATAATTCCAGCTCCATACATCAACATATATAACGGACTGCCCGGCTGCATTTGCTGAGCAAAGCTCTGCAACCACAACATGTTTTCGTTACCTTGCCCTACCCATTGGGCGATGGTGCCAGGAAACAATATGATACTAGAAGCAAATATCGCCGGAATAACACCTGCCATATTAACCTTTAAAGGTAAATGAGAAGATTGGGCTTGATACATGCGACGGCCTTGCTGTCTCTGGGCGTAATTAACAACTATCCGTCGTTGACCTCGTTCCATAAACACTACAAACGCCGTAACGACTACAACAACTGCAAGAATTATCATCAGACCAAGGTAGTTAATTTCACCTTGCCTTGCTTGTTCAAAGGTTTGTCCCATGGCAGTCGGCAGTCCAGCAACGATACCAATAAAAATCAATACGGAAATACCATTACCAATACCACGTTCGTTGATTTGCTCTCCAAGCCACATCAAAAACATTGTACCGGTTACTAAGCTTACCACCGCTCCAAAATAGAAACTAAATCCTGGGTTCGGTACGAGACCTGTCATCATGTTCGGAAAGTTAGTAGCGATACCGATAGCTTGTAAGCAGGCCAACACTAACGTTAAGTAGCGCGTGTATTGATTTATCTTTCTTCGTCCTGCTTCACCTTCCTTCTTAATTTCTTGAAGACGAGGGTCAACAAAGCTTAAAACTTGCAAGATAATTGATGCCGATATATAAGGCATGATTCCAAGAGCAAAAACACTCGCTCTTTCTAAAGCGCCACCAGAGAACACATTAAACAGAGACAACAATGTTCCTGTTTGTTGGTCCATGAATTGAGACAGAATATTAGAATCTATCCCAGGAACTGGTACAAAAGAACCCAATCGGAATATAACTATTGCCATAAGCACGAACATAAGTCGTTGCTTAAGTTCAGTTAATCCACCGCCTGATTTCTTTTCTACTGGAGCTTTAGCCATATCTACTATCTTCCTAAACTAAATTACTTAGCAACAGAGCCGCCAGCGGCTTCAATTGCAGCTTGAGCACCTTTAGATACTCTCACACCGTCACCAACACTAACAACTTTGGTAATTGAACCAGAAAGCATCACTTTAACTTGCTCGATGTTCTTAGTAATCAAACCTGCAGCCCTAAGCGAAAGCAAATCAACAGTTTCGCCTTCAACTTGGTTGAGCTCACCTAACCGTACTTCAGCAGAAACTAAAGACTTACGAGAGGTAAAACCAAACTTAGGTAGACGTTGTTTCAAAGGCATTTGTCCACCTTCAAAACCAGGCGCCACTTTACCGCCTGAACGTGACTTCAACCCTTTATGACCGCGGCCACAAGTTTTACCTAGAGTCGAACCGATTCCTCGACCGACTCTCTTAGCAGACTTTTTTGACCCTTCTGCAGGACTTAATGTATTTAAACGCATAATTAATCCTCCACTCTGACCATGTAATTAACGGTGTGCACCATACCACGAGTTGACGGTGTATCTTCAACTTCTACGGTATGACCGATTCGTCGCAAACCTAATCCGGTTAAACAACCTTTGTGATTTTTCAAGCGTCCAATCGATGATTTAACTTGAGTCACTTTAAATGTCTTTTTAGCAGCCATGGGTTACTCCATGATGTCAGCAACAGACTTTCCACGTTTTGAAGCGACATCTTCTGGAGAAACCATGTCATTCAAACCGCGAATAGTAGCGCGTACAATATTAATAGGATTGGTCGAACCAATACTTTTTGCCAAAACGTTTTCAACTCCAACCACTTCAAACACAGAGCGCATAGCTCCACCAGCGATGATCCCAGTACCTGGGGAAGCTGGCTGCATGTACACTTTAGAAGCGCCATGATTTGCTTTGATTGGGTGTTGCAACGTGTGCCCGTCTTTCAATTCAACTTGAATCAAATTACGTCGAGCTTGTTCCATAGCTTTTTGTATAGCAGCAGGAACCTCGCGAGCTTTACCGCGTCCGAAGCCAACTTTACCATTCCCGTCACCAACGACTGTTAAAGCTGTAAACGAGAAAATTCGTCCACCTTTAACAACTTTAGCGACACGGTTCACGTTGACTAACTTCTCGACTAATCCGTCGTTATTATTTGCATCTTGTCTAGCCATCATTTCACCTTTAGAACTGGAGACCACTTTCGCGAGCTGCATCTGCTAATGCTTTAACTCGACCGTGATATTTAAACCCAGAGCGATCAAATGCAACATTTGATACGCCAGCTTTAGTTGCTCTTTCTGCAATCAATGAACCAACAGTTTTTGCTGCTTCAACGTTTCCAGTTGATTTACCTGCGGCTTTAATGTCTTTTTCGACACTTGAAGCAACGGCCAACACCTTTCCACTATCAGCAGAAACAACTTGTGCGTAGATATGGCGAGGAGTTCGATTAACGATCAATCGATTTACTCCTAGCGATTTCATTTTCGCGCGACTTTTGGTAGCGCGACGAATTCTAGCTTGTTTTTTATTCATTATGCTGCCCTACTTTTTCTTAGCTTCTTTACGACGGATAACTTCATCCGCGTATTTCACACCTTT
>JAHRVB010000233.1 GCA_019090895.1 Kangiellaceae bacterium | reverse complement strand
GCTTTCTCCATCGAAAAAGACTTGTAACTATTGGGAACTAAGATATATTCGATACTCAGTAAGCCTCAAAAATCATTCGCTAGTTAAGTGGGCCAGTATAATCTATGGTTGAAGCTGCGAATTTCGGAGGTTGTGGTGCTTAGCATTAAAGAAATAATTAGTGTCACAAGTACGCTATTATAGAGTGCCTTTAGCAGAGCAGAGATTATTGCAATGATTGGCTGGTAGTCTTAACTTTGTCCACCTCAAAATTGCAATAGCTATCCTTTCCTACGCAGAGACAACTTAAACAAAAAAGCCCATCTAAAAGACAGGCTTTGGTCATTCTAATATCCGTAAATTACAAGTGACTAACCATCACTATTTATCTGGTTCACCAATTCTTTTAAAGTCTGCTCCGATTCATCATGTGCCACTTGGCAGGTACCTGCGGCCTGATGTCCACCACCACCATATTTCAACATCAATTCACCAACGTTAGTCTTAGAACCTCGATCAAAGATTGACTTACCCGTTGCAAAAACAGTATTTTGCTTTTGAAAGCCCCACATGACGTGAATAGAAATATTAGTTTCAGGGAATAATGCATAGATAACAAAGCGATTACCGGCATGGATAACTTCTTCTTCTCGTAAATCTAATACAACTAGATTATTGTGAATGGTTGAACATCGCTTAATTTGCTTTCTAAAGAGTTCGTCTTGTTCGTTATAGAGTTCAATGCGTTCTACCACATCTGGTAGTTGCATGATTTCTTCGATATTGTGATTCTTACAATAATCAATGAGGTCCATCATTAAGTTGTAGTTTGAAATTCTAAATTCTCTAAAACGACCTAGTCCTGTTCGAGCATCCATTAGGAAATTAAGTAAATCCCAGCCTTTTGGGTTGAGTACTTGGTCCATATTAAATTGTGCCGAATCCCCTCGGTCACATGCTTCCATCATTTCAATCCAAGTTTCAGGGAAAGCATTAGTACCACCGTAATGCCGCCAAACGACTCGCGCTGCAGAAGGTGCATCGGCATCGATTATATGATTATCAACTTTTTTATTTCTTATGGTTTCTGAAAGATGATGGTCGAAAGCCATGTGGATCCCATCAACATAGGGCAAATTGGTGGATATATCGCTAGCACTCACTTCAACTTTACCATCTTGCATATCTTTAGGATGAACAAATTTGATGTCGTCAATCATGTCTAAGTGCTTTAATAAGACCGCACAAACCAGACCATCGAAGTCACTGCGGGTAATCAGTCGATATTTTTGCTCTGCCATTCTAGCTTCCTCTAAAACTCTTATTATTAAACGGATAATCACTAAACTCGGTCTAATGACTCATTACATAGGTGATAAACAAGCTAGGTGAATGAGCGAAACTAAGTTAATGGACCAAACTAAATTAGATTAATAGAGATAGTATAGACAAGGAATTGTCCCTCAACATGATATTTGTGAAGGGAAATGAAGTATTAGTGACGCCTGTATCACATTGTTTTATATCGATTTAATATTTCACTAGGTCGTTTTACGTTAATCAAGATAATTCTAGCTGGAGAAAAGCTCTTCAAAATGCTGGATCATCGGGAAATAGAGCCCCGCTTTGAGTGGTCGACTTTCCATGGCTTGCACCAAAGCCACATATTCATCGAGCTGAGCCCTATAGAGCTCCACTTCTCTTTTGATGAAAGTCGATTCGTCTTCAGCAGCCAACGGCATCGCAGATTTATAATCGACTAACCAACGCACGCCTTCATATACAAAGGTTCGGTCGATAATACGTTTTAAGAACGCACCACTGAGAAGACTCTTGTGGATCACTAACTCACTTTGAGCCTCTTGATGGTCTGAAAGTATAAAGCGCCCTACCTCGTCTTTTAAGGTATTGCTAACAGCCTTAACGACAGAGTCTACGTAATCAGGCAACTCGCTATTGCTTGCACTGATACCTGCATCGACCAACTGTGATTGAGTAATTTCGGCCCAATTATCAGGTAAATTATTTCCCACAATGGGTCGTTTTGAAAACCATTCGAGCTGGCGATGAATAACTTTACCAATAATTGCAAACTGTTGAGTAAACGCCTGTTGCTGCGCAGCCTGCAAGTCTAGGGTATCCATTATTTCTTCAGCCTGAGCATTATCAGATGAGTTCGAGCTAACAAAAGAATCAAATACTTGCTGAGAATTATTAGATACAGCCATTTCTGGAATAATGAAATCAGGCACCTCGTCTACATTGTCGATATTACTCCGCTTAAACTTTCGACTGGGAAAGATTAGCGCCAACTCCGATTCACAATCGCCAGCCAAATCTAATTGTTGTAACTCTTGTTCCGTCATTTTTTGCGGTTGCGAGATTGATTCCGCTTGCGCCGCCGATTGACTATGATCAGCAAATACTTCTATTTGATCTTTTACTCCATCCCATAGCATTTCTAAGAAACTACCGGAAACGGGTTGCTTAAATTGTGCATCGCCTTTCTTGGGATCAGATTTTACATTACCAAACAAATACAGTTTAGACTTGGCTCTGGTAGCTGCCACATAGAGCACTCGCTGATTCTCAAATTTTTCTTTCTGCTTATCTAAATAATTAATGTACTGATAGACCGAATCATTGTCTTTACCCACTTCTTTTGAAATAGCCAACAAATTATGGGCCTGTCCAGAGTCATCAATTACTTCGGTCCATTTTAACAACGGTGAATCAATGCCAACGCTCGGTGCATCCAAACGAGGTAAAATCACGGTATCAAATTCCAACCCCTTTGACTTATGAATGGTCATTACTTGAACTTGATGATCCGCCGTTGGGTTTGGCGCTGCATAAAGTGATTCGAGTGAAAGCTCTAATCCTTCTCGGTCAATGATCTCACCACCAACAACAAATTTTTCGAGTGTTTCCACACAGGAATCAATGTCTTGGAACTCCGATGGAATATCAATTTGAGAATAACCCCCGATCGCCTTAAAACAACCCAGCAACCACTTTTGAAAAGGCTTCTTCCCTTTCTGATTAATAGTATGTTGTAGCAGAGGTAGAATTATCTTCAATCGACTTTTAGAGGCTATTGATAATTGATTCGAACTAGAAGAATTCTCAATATTCGCTGAACTTGCGAATGACTCCAAAGTCTCAGGAAAACTCTTTTGGCTTGTTTGATGATATCGTAAAATAATGAAAATATCATTAAGACTAATACCAAACCAAGGTGACCGTAGGCAGGCTGCCCACGAAAGTTGATCGTACAAATCGGTTAAAGCCAGTGCTAAATGTACTAGATCACTCACCACTAATTTTTTAGTCAACGCTTCTATTTCAATCGCTTGGTAACTGATGGAATGTCGATTTAGTTCGCCAATAATTTCTACTAAATGATTTCGACTTCTCGCTAAAATAGCGAGTGACTTCGACTCAACTTGTGAAGATAGATTATCCGATAAATGCCGTTGAACAACTTTTAGTACTTGTTCAGCTTGTTGGTTATGATTATCAGCATCCACACTCGCCAAGAATTTAATTTTACTGTCCGCATTAGCCGGATGAAATGCTTGTGATTGCGCATAACTGACCGCCGACAAAGTTAAGTCATCAGTCAGCGGCATTATTTGATTAAACTGTTGATTAACCCAATTGATAACATTTTCATTAGAACGAAAATTAACTTTTAATTGACGGAACTTTAATGGGATTTGCCCCAAACCCTGCTCTACTATTTTCATAAACAAGCTAACGTTGGCATCTCGAAATCGGTAGATCGATTGCATTGGATCACCAACTAAAAACAAACTTCGTTGTTCACTGCGATCCCAACCGGCCGTCAATAATTCTAACAACCGAATTTGTGGCGATGAGGTGTCTTGGAATTCATCGACAAGAATATGTTGAATTTGATAATCGAGCGCTAAAGCTAAATCTGAAGGCGCGTCATCAAAACCGAGGGCGTTTAAAGAAGAAATACTAAGCTCACTAAAATCGAGAGCGTTACGTTCTTTAAAAACGACTTTTAGATAGCCCGCGCAAATGGGTAGCAATTCAATCACTGCTTTTAACACGGGACTGTCAATTGCATCTTCAATCTCGTCAGGTAAAAAGCGAACCATATTGATCACTTCAGCGAGCTCTGGTGTTTTATTAAGGTCCTTAAAGATCTGCGTAGCTAACTGTTTATTATGTCTAAAGGACTCTGCCTGTTGTTGATTAACGGCATCTTTTTCTAGCGGAAACCCGTTTGTTTTAGTCGCACTCTTAAAAAACGCTGGTTTGTTTTTGTCTGCGGTTAACAGCAATTCAGCAATTGCCTTCCATAAACTAATATCGTACTCATGTGGTGGTAATATGGTTTCAAAAGCATTTAGCTCAATTAAATGTTCAACCTTATTTTTTCCGTTGTCGCCTAATATTTTTGAAGCTTGCTCGAGCAAGGGAGGTAGTTCTGCAATAATGTCTTTGGGTATTTGTTGGTAAATGGACTGCAGCTTTTCGGCAACAATAGCATTAAGTGAATCGAATAATTGCTCGCTGGTTAATTGATGACTGGACGCATCAATTCTACCGAGCCACTGCAATCGCTTCGCCAATAATTGAGCGAGCATATCAATCACTGACTTCAGATTATTATCCTTGTGCTTTAGCAGGGTTTTAATATTGTCAGCGAGCGGTCCGTCGTCTTTAATTGACAGCAACATTCTTTCTGCGGCTTCTAAATAAAGTGGAAATGCTTTTTCTTCAATTCGAGGTAAGGTGCCGGTTTGAGATAGAAGCGGAAGCGCTCCGCTCAGTCCGGCTGATAACGCATCGATGGTATACAAATTTAGCCGGTTTGGATTCGCAATTAAATTCCAACCTAACTCTTTATCGACTCGTAACACCTGTTTTGCCAGTGTCCACCGTTTTAGCTCGTGGGCGCTGGTTGGTTGTTCTGCCTGGGCATATTCTAGCGCACTAACGACCCGCTCTCTCATTTCCGCCGCCGCTTTACGGGTAAACGTAATCGCTAAGATACTTTCTGGTTTTTGCACCGATGCTAGCAAACTGAGTATTCGCTGGGTCAATAGCTCTGTCTTACCCGAACCGGCTGGTGCTTGAACGATGAAAGACTGGCTAATATCTAATAATTCGTCTCGGATAGGTTGGTCTATTACTTGAGCGGCACTATTGGCACTAGATTCATTAGACATTCGTCTGCTCCTCATCAATACGGCAGACCGATTTGTATTCACAATAAAGACAGGCTTTTTTATCTTTTGGCGAAACCGGAATATATCCAGAAGCAATCCCCGTTGCAAGACGCGTCAGAGAATTTTTCCAGTTTGATTTGAGGGTTTCAAAATTAATCTGCTTACAATTTCGTTCTGGCGCTTCTTTATCGTATTCGCCCATAAAACTGGTTAATATTTGCGGCTCTTCCGATACAAATTTCAAACCACTCAGGGCCACCTCACCTGTTTTTATTCGAGAATAAAGAAGCGAACCAGTGGGTATTGAGTGGACTTGTTGTTCTTTAGCTAAAACATAAGCTGGCATCTGTGCCTCAGTAGGACGAACACCAAACCAGTTATTGATATTAGTCGTTCCCGTTTTATAGTCGATAATCTCTAGCTGTTCTTGTGAATTACGATCCAAGCGATCAATTCTAAAATTAAGTTGTAGTTGACCCAGCGAAAGTGTCGCAGGTTCTTCCAAAGCATCAATTTCGAATTGCCCTCTTCGACTTTCAATTTTCATCGACTCAATGATTAAGTTCTTAAGCTTTTCGAATTCTAATTGAATGACTTCTTCATCGGTGATGCTTAGCATGTAAGCTTTATTCTTTTTTAAAGTTTCTGTTAGGCTAGCTTCAACAAGAATAGTTAACTCGTCATTAGTAATCTTAGCCAGCGCTTCACTGCTTTTTAAGTCTAGCCAAATAAGCTCCATGGCTTCATGTAACCAGGTTCCTTTGCTCTTTGGTTCAACACCTAATTCTGCTTTCTGGTAGCCGTTGAGTTTAACTTGGTATTTGGCCACAGCCATAAATGGACACTTTGAGTAGTCACTCAAAAGATAAGCGCCGCCCTTTATCGTTTGACTCGATAGATCAACTTGAGAGTCTTCAACCCATTGGTAATCTGGCCTAAATAAATCATCTTGAACTGAGACATTACTAACAACTTGTTTTTCGGCTAAATGAGCGAAAAAACTAGCCATATTATTCTGATGGCTAGACTCAGAGAAACTCGATGTTACCACCAGCTGCTTGGATGCATTTAGCAAACTATCAGATAAGTCGAGACTGTAATTATATTCTCTTTCGGCAGAGCTTCCTGGCATGTTGTGTTCTCGCTGAAACTCTAAAGGCAAGAACGGATTGATTTTGTTTTTCTGCGGCCAAGTATCACGACTAAACCCTACCAAAACTAAATGATCAAATTGAAGCCCGCTCGCTTCTAATATGCCTAACACATGTACATGACTTCGATCACTCGCCACTTGAAACGTTTGTTGGATAATCTGTGATTTTAAAAAGTCGAGGGCTTCCGTGTGGTTAACGGTTTCATAAACATCAGCTAAACTTTTGCAATCATTTAACAAATTAATGAATCGTTGTTTAGCTTGAAGTTCGAATTCATTAAGGCTTAAATCTGAATGAGCCCAATGCCACCCCATTAACAGCTGCTTCCATTGCTCAATATGACGGTCAATGGGTTGCTTATTAGGGTTCAGCCGAGCGATTAATTTCAAACAGGTTGTTAACTGAGTTAGCTTGCTACTCTGCCCATCGCTGTTGATACACGCCATTAAATAATCCATTGAGTATCTTTTTCTCGACTGTAAACAAAGTTGATGCAAAAAGTACTTAATGGCTTTCGCTTCATCGCCCCAATCAATAAAAGGGGTATTTTTAAGCAAGTGTATTTCTTCTTGTTTTAAGTAGCTCTTTTTAAACTCCAGTAGTTTAAGGGCGGCACTGGCGACTGGTTGCTCTGCAAAAGGCAATCCAGCCGACACGTTATAATCTGGTTTTGATAAAGCCAACCAGGGTTTATCCTCATCTCGCTGAAAGACTTGGCTAAATTGTTGATGAACATCGGGCAGATGATTAGCTAATTGGTCAACAACTATACCAACGGATTCTCCATCCTTTTGATGTTTAAACGCATAGCTGGCAGCAAACGATAATTCATCCTTTAAGCTATCAAAGCACACCTGGTATGAAGGCTCCGGGTGAATACTTTGATCATACTTGATGACCTCAACACCAGACTCTTTAAGAATACTGAGAAAATGATTATCAACAGGTGTTAATTGATTGAAACCTACTAAGATTAATTTTTCTGGTAAGCAGTCTTCGAGTTTTTCAAAATGCTTAACAAGATAAGGCAGCGTGGCAAACTCCGCCAGTAGTCCCTTCTCTTCGGAAAAAGCTTCAAACTCCTGCATCCATTGAACGAAAAAATCAATTTCAGTTGATTGATTCCTTTCAACATCACTTAGCCCTAACTCCCACAAAGATAGATTTTGATATGCCTCGAGCACTTTACCTGCAACGCCAGCAGGGTTGGTTAAACTCCACTCTTGCTCAGCTTCAATTAATTTTTCCAACCAGATTTTGATGACCGACTTGCCAATTCGCTTGGGAAGAACCATCGAAAAGGACAATTCTGACCATAAATCATTCTGCCATTGAGACATTGAACGGACATCAACGGCTTTTTCAACAGAGCCTTCGGACAATTGAATGGCGCGGCCTGCAAAAACCGCTTTTTGGGTTCGGGAATTAGGGGTTAAAACTAGGCAATGACCTAGCAGCTGAGGACTTAGTACCTTGTAATCAATCTTAATGGTCATATTCTATTCGTGGTCGCAATTTGAACGAGCTTGCTGAAATCTATTAGCTATTCTCTTTGACTACTCTTCAATGTGCAAGTAATAAAGAAGGTTAATAAGGCGTCAAGCTTGACGGTTGAAACAATAATCTATTTGTAAACAAATTTTGTACTCACTTCCAACGGACAAGAGTTGTTCTCAAATGTGCCTTGTTTAATGCATCATTCAATGAATCGAAACAACGATTTTCAGTCAACGTCTTATTATCATAATTGTTCCAAATGGAGGTTAAATACAATTTCTAAAGACCAATGACTTTGTTTGTTCTCACAGATCGTGCTGTAGTTGCAAACTTTCATACTAAGACAAAACTTATTTTTACTTTATCCTCATTTTAAACACAAACTATTACAATTTCGCGCATTTACTTTTTTAAAAATTTCCTATCAAATACCTACAAAGCCACCAACAAAATATGACTTCATAAAAATAAACTTTCCGCTCATTATCAACTCTATCGCCTTATTCAGCGTCCTCAGCACCGGCATTGATATCAAAGAGATTCAAGCTGCAGAAGGAAGCTACAATTGGTCTGAATCTCAATCGCTAGTAACTCCGGTACAAGAAATTTACCCTGCGGTTTATGAGCAAGAGATTTATGTCTCCGGCGGTTTTGTTCCTAGCGAAAGTCCAGTTTTTTTCGGTCTATCTCCTACCAAGCAAACATTCATTTTTAATCCTGAAGCCAAAAAATGGAGTCCAGGACCTCAACTTCCTGAACAAAGACACCACTTAGGATTAGTAAGTAACTCTACCCATTTATATGGTGTCGGTGGTTTTAGCGGCGAACCAGGCAATGCATGGGAGATAAAAAACACAGTATACCGTTTGGACAAAGCAGCTAATAAATGGGTTGATGCTCCCAAATTACCTATCCCTCTAGCAGAGTCCGTTTATGCATCAGTAGGAGATAATATCCATGTTATTGGTGGCAAAACACGGTCTATAAAAACAGCAAGAAACATAGATACCACCAAACACTACATTTTAAAAAATAATAAGCAATGGGTCGAAGCTGCGGAACTAAGCATAGCGAGAAACTCAGCAGCTAGTGCCGTATTGAATAACAAGATATACGTTATAGGTGGAAGGG
>JAHRVB010000232.1 GCA_019090895.1 Kangiellaceae bacterium | reverse complement strand
TAGAGAAAATTCACTATGAACGGTTTAACTTGATTATGGGATCGGTATTGATGCTAGTAGCTGTTTACTTGGCTTTTTTGCAGTGAGTTGACAATTAAGAATCGAGATAAAATTCACAATACGCGCAATATTTTACTTTTTCTTATGAGTTGGAATCCGAAGCTGAATCGCTGATTATCTATAACGCTTGCCTCAGTTAAGGCGTTTTTTGTTTATGCCTTCAATTGAAGGCTCTGGTTAGGCTCCCAAGCTCAAATATTACACTCTATATTAATTAGTCTTGCGTCACCAAAATCTGCACTAAGAATTAAAAACTCGGCTTTCATAAATTTGCTAAACAGTTCGAAGTCGGTGGTATCTGGCCAAGCATCTACAGGAATATCACATCGCATAAGTTCTTGGCAAAAGATCTTATTCGATATTTCTTTTAGAGAACTCTCGACAATCGTTGGCTGCCAGCCTTGTTCAACTCGCGTATCCATTAGATAGTATGTCTGCACAGCAGAAAATTGTTCCAATGTTTGATTCTCATAAGCTGGAAAGTACTTAATCTTCAGATCACGAAAAGGTGCTTGTAGCAATATTTGAACCAGTGTCTTATTTGTATATAGTTCTTTCAGTTCATCCATGACCATTTTATGCCTAACTAGTTATTATATAAATCTAATCTGCGTATGAACGCCCTTTAGAATTATTAAACAGAACTTTCGCCCGAAAATCAATCAGTTAATATTATTGAAAGTTATCGATGACGAGATATCTTGTTTCTAGTCGAAGTATGAACTTAATTGAATCTTGAAATACAATAGAATCAGCTTTCTAGCATTCATCTATCAAAAATAGTTACCAGTCATTTCACCACTCTATGGTGCAAGATGTTTTCAGGTTATATTGGATGCCAATATTCATCATCTAACACAAAATCGACCAACGACTTACAAAGAGAGTCATCTTGATATGAGCAAAGCCATTAATATTGAACAATGCTTCGAGAAGTTCACTGATACCTTTTCACCAAAAGTGGTCGCTCAGGTTAACTCGCAAAACATTATGCTGGTGCGGTTAGAAGGGGATAAAGTTCCGTGGCATAGCCATCAGAATGAAGATGAGATGTTTTTGGTGTTAGATGGTGTACTGGATATCTACCTTAGAGATGATCAAATCACTCTCAACCCTGGCGAGTTTTATGTAGTGCCCAAGGGTGTTGAGCACCGAGTGGTGCCAAGAGAAAAAGTAAAATTAATGCTGATTGAACCCGATTCCACCGCCCATACGGGCGATGTTAAATCGGAAATTACCAAGGCGGAGTATGAAAAACTCAGTTGCTAGTTGCTAGTTGCTAGTTGCTAGTTGCTAGTTGCTAAGAAATGACGCCCTTTAGCCGAAACACTACACTTTTCCTGTAATAAACGCTTGCCAACTGGTTAGACCACTGATAGTTTATCAGTTATTCTTAGTTGCGATTAATTTAACATGAACCAGATTACTACCAGCGATATTCGAATCCGTTGCGAAGACCAAGTTGTTATTGCAGCCACCCTGTTTACCCCAAAATCTGAAGTTAAGGGCGCAGTTTTACTAGGGCCTGCCACAGGTATCAAACGTCAGTTTTATGCCAATTTTGCTACTCATCTTGCTGAGAACGGGTACGGTGTATTAACCTTCGATAACCGCGGTATTGGTGACTCTGCATCGGGTCCGATTAAACAAAGTAACATTACGCTGCAGTGCTGGGGTGAAAAAGATATGCCCGCTGCCTTTGGTCATCTGAAAGCAGCTTTTCCCAATTGCAAATATCATCTAGTTGGCCACAGTGCCGGTGGCCAACTAGTGGGTTTGATGCACAATGCAACTGAACTAACTTCCATGTTTAATTTTGCTTGCTCGTCGGGTTGTTTAAGTAACATGAAAATGCCCTATCGAATGCATGGCTATTTCTTTATGAACATTTTTATCCCGTTAACCAATGCATTGTTTGGCCATACCAAAAGCCAATGGGTGGGTATGGGCGAACCACTGCCTAAACAAGTCGGCAAACAATGGAATGAATGGTGCAACGGACAAGGTTATGTCAAAACAGCCTTTGGTAAAACCATTCACTCTCATTTATATGACGAGTTATCGTTTCCTTCCATGTGGATCAACGCCGTAGATGATCCCATTGCCATCGACGAAAACGTCGCGGATATGATTTCGGTATTCAAACAAATAAAGTCAGAAACAATTACCTTAAAACCGCAAGATCACAATTTGACCGAAATAGGCCACATGAAATTTTTCAGTCGTCGCTCGAAGGTACTTTGGCAATATGCGATTGATTGGTTGGAAAAGTTCTGATCAGTTAGCGACCAGTTTTTAAAATAGTATTAGAAGAAATGGAAATGGAAAATATCTTGAGCACCGTCTAAGTTATCCACCAACGGCCTTAGCCAATAATAACTTCCGATGATCGTTACTTTTCTTACTCCATATTTTGTCCCAATTATAAAACGCTTCAAAGACTGCGGCGTTTTCTGGCAATATTACCCAAGGTTGCTTAGTCGACGTATAGATATGAACATCAGGCGGAAATTGGTCTGGATTATCCAGTGTTCCCACACGAACAAATCTTATTAGTTCTTTTATTCCGCCCATTGAATAGTTACTCCAAACAGCTACTCGGCAATTAGGACATCGTGCAATATTTTGTCCTGAACCACTGGGGGAAGGGGTCATTATTACATCAACGCTGCCCGTTAAGAGTTTAACTTGAATTGCATCCAGAAGCGCATTGATGACAAATGCCGAGCCCGTTTGTCTTTGGCAATAACGGCAATGGCAACAATGAGTAATTAGAGGATCGGAGGTAACTTGATAGCGAACAAAGCCACATGCACAACCACCTTCGCAAGCACTGTTAACGATACTCATAGTTCTACTTTCCCTTTGACCGTTTTGACTAACCAGTATAATTAAAAGAAATACCGCGTTGTGTCAATTGATTATTTAGAACGGAATGTGAGTAGACTCGTTCACTTTCGACCAACTTCATCTAGTTACCTTAAATTGGTCCACTTAAATCAATCAATTTCAACAATGTCATCCTTTAAGCTTGTTACAAACGCGGAAACATCCATTTGTTCCTGTTCGGGAACTTCAAGTTCAATCATTGTTGCACCTGCATGCTGTA
>JAHRVB010000231.1 GCA_019090895.1 Kangiellaceae bacterium | reverse complement strand
TAGTCACTCGCTTATTTATCCTTCATATATCAAAGCTTAAATTGGTTTTTCTCCATTGAGAAGCATTTCCATAAACTTTGCAAACCGTCGCTGCCTTGTTTCAGGTTTCTTAGCATCTAATAAACCATAGGCAATTTTAGAATGATATGACTTTGCCAGTGTATCGAAAAATTGTTTAGCGTTTGGTTTGTTTTTTAAAGCTAGTAAGAAGTCCTCCGGTACTTTCATTTCACTTACTGAATAAGCATTTTCCCATCGGCCGTCTTCTTTGGCCGCGCGTACATGTACCAGCCCAGGCTCTTTTATTCTACCTTCGCTAATTAAACGTTCTACGTGCCCAGTGTTCTTTTTAGACCACACGCTCTTTTCTTTTCTAGGCGTGATCCGTTGCAGGTAGGCTTGTTCATCAAACGACTTCTTGATTCCATCGATCCATCCCCAGCAAAGAATTTCAATCACCATTTCATCCCAAGTTATACTTGCAATACCTGTTTTCTTCTTAAATATCTTTACCCATAGTTCATTTTCAGAGGCATGACGATCGGTGAGCCATTGGTTGAGTTCTTTTGGGGTTGGAAATGCGACGATCTTTTTTGGATTGGGGCTGGGCATAAAATCAAACTCATTTTTGTAAAGATATACGCTAAAAGGTATTTATTTGGACTCAATATCTCGCAATGTAGATAGTTCCTTTTTCTGTGAGAAAACCAAATAAAGACTACCGACTAAACCTTTAGCATTCCAAACTCTAGGATCTTTTTTACTAATTCTCGATTAGTGGGTAGGGCTTGTAAGTATTGATTAGTGGTCGCCATATTTTGACTGAAAAACATTTCCGCTTTTTGATCGTCAACGTATTGTCGATCAGTTGCTCTAGATTCTGTATGAAATCCCATTCCGTAAAGTACATATTGCCAACTGGCAGAAGGAAAGACTTCATCGACTTGAGAAAAATCGGCTGAACTGGGTGGTTGATATTTCCATAGTTTCATTAAGTCTTGCAAGCTTTGCGGAATGCTTTCTGGTTGACAGTTATCAATCCAATATTGCGAGTCAGTTCGCTTGGTCAATATGTAATGAAGCTTTAGAAAATCAATAATCCGATCCCAGCGATATAAAAATTGGTCATTATAACGTTTGGCGGTGATATCCATGACTTCACGATTGGCTGGTAGTTCTTTTGAGATCTTGGAGGCTGCTAATTCTATAAGTACCAACGCGGATGCTTCAAGTGGTTCTAAGAATCCAGCGGCCATTCCGATGGCAACACAGTTACGATGCCAGAACTTTTCCCGATGCCCAGGGTTGATCGGTATTTTTTTGAAGGATAATTTAGCCGCCCGTTCTTTACCAATTGACTGACTGATGTATTGGCGTAATTCATTTTCAGCATCTTGTTGTGATGAGTATTTACTTGAATAGGCGTACCCAACGCCGCGTCTTATTGGTAGTCCTATATCCCAAATCCAACCAGCACTTTGAGCTGTGGAAATGGTGTGGGAAGCAATTGGATCTTCGTCGTCTAAATAGGGGACGTGTGTTGCAAGTGCGGTGTCGTTAAAAAGAATGTCTTTCTTACTGACAAAAGGTATTTCAAAATGTTTGCCTAGTAAAATGCTGGCGAAGCCGGTGCAGTCGATAAATAAATCACCGTCTATATTACCGTTGATTTTTGTCGCCACCGATGCAATATCGCCATCGTCTGTTGAATTGACGGCTACCACATGATCGACAACATGAGTGACACCGAGTTTTTCAATACAATGGTCGCGTAAAAATAAACCAAGTTTTGGCGCATTTAAATGGTAGGCGTAATTGGCAACTGCTGCGTATTCGGGTGTGGTAATTTGTTTTGGTGCGAGGTGCTTTTCGCAAAGGTGACCTTGAAAACTAACGGCGTTAGCAAATGAGACTTTATCGCGATGTTTTTGCCAAGGATAAACTAAATCAGTTTTAGTGTAGCCATTGGGTACTACTAACGGGTGATAGTATGCATCGTCTTGTTCACCGGTAACCCATTTCGCAAATTTGGCACCTTGCTTAAAAGAAGCATCACAGTGTTTAAATAGATCCGTTTCAGATACACCTATTTTTGCTAGTGTATCTCGCATGGTTGGCCACGTGCCTTCACCAACACCGATAGGACCAACGTCTGGAGATTCGACCAATGTAACCTTTACACCGTTTTCTGAGTTTGAACGGTGCTCTGCAGCAATGACACCGGCTGTTATCCATCCTGCCGAGCCACCACCAACAATAACAATTTTTTTAATGCTTTTATTCATCGTACTTTCGTTCATAGATTCTACCTACGATTTGTCTATGGGCACTGAATATCTGCAGTAGAAGCTGTATTCGGTGAGATTTTAATATCCGACAAGCTCAATTTTGCATTACCGCGAGTTTGCAATATAAACGGTGCTTCAACTTTATCCATTGTAGCACCTAATTTTGCATAGCAGTTGAGGTCGATTGAGAGCTTTTGCCATTCACCGAGAGTTGCTTTGTTAATGCTGTCTGTTATATCTATCAGCGGACTGCAGTCCTTTTCACAGCGCATGGTTAAAAGTATTGGTTTGGTGGGTTTCGATTCCAAATTAAATTCAAATTCGAGCGAAGACTTTGCTTCAAAATAACCTCTAAAATCAAAAGGGAAATTATCGTTAATTTCAATTCCCGCCATTCCTACACCTTTAAATTCTACGGTTCGGGCATCCTCCTGAGTATTTCTATCCGCCGTTTGATAGCTCATAAAGTCATTTTCTTGAGTGCTACTAAAAATCAGCTTAAAGTCTTCATTACTGCTGAAGGCTGGTCGCCATGGTGCGTTGAGTAGGTCGACTGCTTTTAGCTCTGAGCCTGTTTCATTGGACTTAGTATTGAGCCGGTCACCTAGGGTATTTTCTTCACCGTAGCGTAATCCAAATGCATAAGGCAATAAAGGAGAATAGTTGCTATCGTTTCGATTCACCTTGCTTTGTGTTGGACTTTTGGGCCAAGAAAAAGAAAGTCTTCCTTTGAAGTCATGGTCAATTTCACCATTCACTTTTTGAAATAAAACATCAGCGATACCTGCTCCTTCCGTTCCCGGTAACCAAGCAGCAACAAACGCATCAGAGGCGTTTAGTTCTGCATTGACCCACATAGGACGGCCGCTAATAAAAACAGATACGACTGGAATGCCTTGTTTTTGTAGGGCTAAAAGTAGTTTGAGATCTTTCTTATTAGCCCGCTGATATTCTAAGTTGTCAAGGTCACCATTGCCCTCTGCGTAGGGCTCTTCACCAAAAACGACAATGGCTACATCAGGTTTATCCTTGTAGCCTCCATCGACACTAAATTCGATTTGACCATCACTATTTTCTAATTTGTTTTCTATACCTCTAAGAATTGAAGTCGCACCTGGAAACTCGTTGTTTTGATTACCAGTACCTTGCCATGTGATTGTCCATCCGCCGGATTGTTTACCAATGTTATCCGCCGCATCACCCGTAATTAAAATATTCTGATGTTGTGAAAGAGGCAACAAATTATTCTTGTTCTTCAATAGAACCAGAGATTCTCGAACGGCTTGTCGAGCGACATCTCGATGTGCCTGTGCGCCAATTAACGCTACTTTTCCGGACAGCGACCTTTTGGCCGGGCTCGGTTTTTCAAACAACCCCGCTCTTAGTTTCACTCTTAGAATTCTGCTAACAGCATCATTGATTCGGTTGACCGAAATTTCACCACTGTTAATTTGAGAGAGGGTATTTTCATACAAGGGCTTCCAAGCATCCGTGGGTACCATGTAAATATCTAGCCCAGCATTGATAGTTTGGCTACAGTTGTCATTAGAACAGCCTTTTATTTGACCATGTCCATTCCAGTCTCCAACCACTAAACCATCGAATGCCATTCGATTTTTCAACACGTCAGTTAGTAAATATTTATTACCGTGATTTTTTTTACCATTCCAGCTATTAAAAGAAGCCATCACCGTTTGAGCGCCAGCAGTAAGTCCGCCAACATAACCTTGAGCATGCAGGTCGAATAGTTGTTTTTCTGTTGCGATGTTGTCACCTTGGTCATCGCCACCTACTGTTCCGCCATCACCTAAGAAGTGCTTTACCGTGGCTATCACTCGTTGGTCACCTAAAAAATCACTGTCAACAGAACCTTGAAGTCCCTTTACTATGGCCGCAGAATATTCTTTTACTATCTCAGGATCTTCAGAATAACCTTCATAAGTTCTGCCCCAACGATCGTCACGTACCACAGCAACTGTGGGAGCAAATACCCAATCGATCCCGGTGACCATAACCTCTTTGGCGGTCGCTGCTGCAATCGATTCAATAAGCGCAGGATTATTAGCCGCACCTAAGCCAATATTATGCGGAAATAATGTCGCACCAATCACATTATTATGGCCATGCACAGCATCAGTTCCCCACATAGTAGGAATGGTTGAACCATCTAACGAATCATCAATTGACGCTTGATACATCGCTTCTGCGTATTTGATCCACTCTGCGGGGGTAGCATGTTTATTTTGATTGGGAAACGATCCGCCACCATTAAGATAAGAGCCAAAACCGTATTTCCGCATATCCTCTACCGTAATGTCCCTTATCTCAGGTTGTATCATTTGTGCGACTTTTTGTTCTAAAGTCATTGTTGAAAGTATTTCAGTAATGCGTCGTTCAATTGCCTCTTGATTCGCATGTTTAACTGAAATTTTTGGCCAATACTCCGGCACCTTCTTCGTTGGCATTGATACAGCTGCCGTGGAACTTTCTGTATATTCTGATTCAGGTTGTTGGCAGCTTGATTGCGTGAACGTGATAGTTGTGACTATCAGGCATTTATAAATAGTGGTTTTTAAGCCACCGGTTGTCGGCAAAAAACGTCGCTTTTTGTTCATTTTAATTACATCCAAATTAAGCGTTAAAATTTTCTAGGTTGACTGCCGCTCAATCCGTAATAGACGATATAGGCATAGCAGAATAAAGGTAAGATAAACGCAAGTTGAATGCCGAACTGATCAGCTAGAGCTCCTTGAATTAAAGGTAATATAGCACCGCCAACAATGGCCAAACAGAGTATTCCCGAGCCTTGACTAGTGTGCTCTTTGAGCTGATGAATGGCTAACGTGAAGATAGTTGGAAACATGATGGAATTACACAAACCAATTAGCAGTAATGACCACATTGCCAAGCTTCCACTGGATACAATAGTGACAATGAGTAGCGCCGATGCACCTACTGCATTAAAAGCCAGTACTTTATTCGGTGATATTTTTTGCATAACTCCAGCACCAATAAATCGACCGACCATTGCGCCGCCAAAATAATAACCGATGTATTGGGATGCGCTCGCTTCATTTATTGAAGCAACTGAGTCAAGGGATAAGAAGCTAACGATAAAACTACCAATACCCACCTCTGCACCCACATAAACAAAAATTCCAATGGCACCCAGAACAAGATGTTTGTGCTGCCAGGCCGATCCTTGTTGTGTTACGTCTGATTTAGTCGAGTTTTGGTCGATTGTTGGTAATTTTAAAAATGCGAATATGACAGCAAGGGTAAACAAGGATGCCGCTAAAACTAAATAAGGGAGCTGAACGGTGCTTTCTGAATTGATAGCTGAGTGAGTGGTAACCGCAAAGCTCGCTAAAATTATTGGCCCGATCCAAATTGGAGCGATGGTCGTTCCTAAGGAGTTAAATGCCTGGGTGAGTGTCAGCCGAGAAGATGCCGTTTGTGGTTTGCCAAGGACACTTACATAAGGATTAGCAGCAACTTGTAAAAGTGTAATACCTGACGCTAAAACAAATAATGCCGCTAGGAATATCCAATAAGCTTTCACTGTTGCTGCAGGATAAAACAATAAGCAACCCAAACTTGCGACGAATAAACCAATTACAATTCCTTTTTGGTAACCAACTTTTTTAACGAGCATGCCTGCCGGAATAGAAACGATAAAATAAGCACCAAAAAAACAAAATTGAATAAGCATGGCTTGGGTATAGCTCAGTTCGAACATTTCTTTTAAGTAGGGGATCAAGACATCGTTAAGGGAAGTAATGAATCCCCACATGAAAAATAATGAAGTGAGAGAAATTAATGCAAAACCATACCCACTCGTTTGCTGATTTGAAAACTGGGATGATTCTGCTGTAACAGTTGGACCAGCCATGACTACTTCTCCTATTAAACACAACGACGGCAAGAGAATTTATTTGTTATTCAAACAAAAGGCTCTCTGACAAATTATTATTTTGAGTTACTCCAAAGAGGAGTGACCTGTTTGGCCTAAAATTCCTAATTCTAATTCTCACACTTAAATATGTTGACGTTTAATTGAGAAACATCTAATCTGTATGTAAGCGCTTTCATTTATATCATATTTGAATCTTATTTCAATGATTTTGTATGAATAAACTGCGCTTAAATTGTTTATAAGTAAAGTTATTACCCCTATTTGTTGCTCTGTCAAAGCACGTCTTACGGTCTCTAAGTTGGCTGTAAGACATTTTTTTGGGGTGTATTTGTGGCCGAAATTAATGAAATACCTAATAAAATCAAAAGTTTAATAGAATATGAAGTTATCAATAAAAAATAAATCGAAAATGAACTCTCCGGCTTTTATCTATGGGGTGGCAACGGCTTCGTTTCAAATTGAAGGTGATTCAGGTTCTCGACTACCCTGCATTTGGGATACCTTTTGCGCCAAGCCTGAAAAAATTGCTGATGGGTCTAATGGTGACATTGCTTGCGACCATGTTAAGTTGTGGAAACAGGATATTGATTTGATCGAATCGATGGGTGTAGACGCTTATCGACTATCAATTTCATGGCCGCGTCTTATGGATATCGATGGCCAACTAAATCAGCAAGGATTAGCTTTTTATATAAGTATTTTGGACGAACTCAATAAAAGAAATATTAAACCATTCGTTACTTTCTATCACTGGGACCTTCCCCAGCATCTAGAAGACAAAGGAGGCTGGTTAAATAGAGATACCGCTTATCAATTTAGAAATTATGTGGATCTGGTGTCTCGAGCATTTGCCGAGAGAGTTTATTCCTATGCTACCTTGAATGAACCATTTTGTAGTGCCTATTTAGGGTATGAAGTTGGTATCCATGCGCCAGGATTGAATTGTAATACGCTCGGGAAAAAAGCGGCCCATCACCTTTTATTGGCTCATGGTTTGGGCATTCAAGTCTTAAATAAAAACTGTCCTAAAATTAAAAAAGGCATCGTTTTGAATTTTACGCCCTGTTACCCCAACAGCGAATCCGATGATGATAAAGCTGCGGCAAAGATAGCAGATGATCACTTTAATCAGTGGTATATCAAACCTATTTTCGATGGCGAGTATCCAGAAATAATGGGGCAATTACCCGCTAGCCGTTGCCCTGAAATAGAGCCTGGAGACATGGAAATTATATCGACTCCTATCGATTTTCTTGGGGTTAATTATTATACTCGAGCAGTTTATAGCAGCGCATCAAATGAAGATGGCTTTGTTCAGGAACCGCCTGCGCCGCCACACACAGACATCGGCTGGGAAATCTACCCTCAAGCTATGACGGATTTGTTAGTTTCGCTCAATAATCTATATGATCTGCCGCCTATCTATATCACTGAAAATGGTATGGCGGCCAATGACCGACTAGAAGGTTTGGAAGTTAATGACGATGATCGAATGGCATATTTGCAGAGCCATTTGAATGCGGTCAATGGAGCGATAGAATCCGGTGTTAGAATTGATGGTTATTTTGCGTGGAGCCTAATGGACAACTTTGAGTGGGCAGAAGGTTATACTAAACGCTTCGGTTTGGTGTATGTTGATTATCAAACTCAAATACGAACGGTCAAAAAGAGCGGTTTGGCCTATCGAGATTTTGTTATGCAAAGACATTCTAATAACTAAAACTAAAGGTCGATATGTCTCATAGTACTCACAGATTAGCTCTACTCGAAAAAGTTGGATATTCATTAGGGGATGCCGCAGCGAATCTAGTTTGGCGAGGTGCATTAGCTTTTCTTGCTGTTTTTTATACCGACACTTATGGCCTTGAAACAATGGCTGTCGCTGCACTTTTATTGGTTGTCAGGTTATCTGACGGGGTGACCGACATTATTATGGGAATGGTCGCCGACCGTACCGAAACTCGCTGGGGTAAGTTTCGACCATGGGTGCTTTTTTCAGCACCTCTGTTGGGTATTTTCATGGCGTTGACTTTTACAACGCCTGACCTCAGTCCTACAGGGAAACTGGTCTACGCTTATGTTACCTACATATGTTTGACGCTCGCTTATACCATGAACAATGTGCCATATTCCGCCCTCATGGGAGTGATGACTCCAAGTAATACTGAAAGAACTAATCTTTCTTCATGGCGATTTGCCGGCGCTTTTTTCGGTGGATTTTTGGTAATGGTGGGAACACCTGTACTAGTTCAATTATTTGGACAAGGTAATGAGCAGCTCGGATATCAATACACCATGTATTTGTTTTCGCTGCTACTGGTAATATTATTAATTGCGACATTCAAATCGACTACCGAACGAGTTTCTGTTTCACAAAACGTTAGTTCAAAGACCCAAACTAATTGGTTGAAATTTTGCTCTAACATGCTCTTAGCTTCAGTCCCACTAATTTCAGCGACGTTATTCTTTTATTACCGAAATTTAATAACCGGTATTTTGTTTACCGTGGTCATAGTTGTTACGGCACTTGTTATTCGTAAACTGCTCAACAAATCCGAAGATGATATGACCGATGCTGAGCAGGATATTGTGGATCTTTTAACCAACAAGCCTTGGTTAGTTTTATTGGGCATCGGTTTTCTATTTATGATGTTTAATGGAATAAAAATAGGAGCCGCGGCTTATTATTTTAAACACTATGTCAGTGATTCAATTTCAATCGGACAAATGATCGCTTGGTGGCCGACAAGTATTATTAATATTGAAGGTAAAGAGGCTTTCTTAAGCTTTTATTTTGCAGCGCTATTGAGTATTTCAGTGGTCGCAGCCTTAATGACAGGTTGGTTGGTGAAATTAATCGGTAAGAAGCGGTTATTCATTAGTATTTTGCTTTTCGGCGGATTGTTGACCTCTTTAATTTTCTATATTGGACCAGAAGACTTAGGAATGTTGTTTGGGTTAGGGATAGCCTCAGAGTTTTTTGCTGCAATAATGCCTGTGTTATTTTTTGCGATGTTGGGCGATGCAGCAGATTATTCCGAGTGGAAAAACAAACGTCGAGCCACTGGACTGGTGTTTTCGGCAGGAACGTTTATTAATAAAACTGGTGGTGGATTTGCCGGTGCGCTTATCGTGATAGTGCTTGGAGTATACGGTTATGTCGGAACAGATGAGTCAACTATTGAGCTTGCTTTGCCCGCTCTCAAGTCTCTAATGAGCTGGATACCGGGTATTTTTGCTGTGATAGCCGCTTTATTAATGATTCTATATCCTTTGAACGATCGAAAAATGCTCTCGGTTGAGTCAGATTTGATTGATCGTCGCAAATCAGCCTCTTAGAAAAAACAATTTGTGTTAGAGTGACCGGAATATCAAATATTCCTTGTTGTACCCCTATTTAGGAATCTTATGGCAACAATTTATCAGGTCTCAGAGTTAGCAGGCGTATCACTTGCGACGGTTTCGCGGGTGATGAATAAGAATACTCGTGTCAGCGAGAAAACGAGAGACAAAGTTTTAGCCGCAATGAAAGAGCTGGGTTATAGGCCTAATGCTATTGCGCGCTCACTCGCTTCTAACCGTTCAGATAGTGTCGGAATACTAGTTTCAGAGCTTAGGGGTCTATTCTATAGCGAATTAATGAGTGGCATTGAAGCGGAATTAAGGGCTTCAGAGAAACATGTAATTATCGCGGCAGGCCATAGCAAAGTTGAGCAAGAAATTGATGGGATTGAGTTTTTAATCGGTAGACGCTGTGACGCATTGATTTTGCATGTTGAAGCAGTTTCAGATGAGTATTTAATTAAACTGGCCGGTGGCTCAATTCCCGTTGTATTGATTAATCGGCATATTCCAGAAATCGCCGATCGCTGTATCAGTTTAGACAATGAGCACGGCGGCTATTTGGCTGCAAAAGCAATGTTGGATCAAGGTCATCGAGAAATCGCTTACATTTCGGGCCCTTTATGGAAAACGGATGCAAAAGATCGTCTGTTGGGTCATAAGAAAGCACTTGCTGAATATTCTGTTGATTTCAAAGAGCAATTGTTTTTCGAAGGTGACTATTTGGAGACTGGTGGTGGAAAAGGGTTAGAGTTTATGCTTACTCAAAATCAACCTTTTACTGCACTTGCCTGCGCCAATGATGAAATGGCATCTGGTGCAATGACCGTTGCCCGTGAAAATCATATTGCTATGCCTCGGTCATTATCGATTGTAGGGTTTGACAATATTATATTTGCTCGACATTTGTATCCGAAGCTTTCAACGGTTAACTATCCAATGGCACGTATGGCGCGAGCAACAGCACATTGGATACTTAAGAATGTATACAAAGAGAAAAAGCCAGAGACGCAAAACTTATTTAAACCCGAGTTTGTTTCAAGAGAGTCTATTGTATTTGTTGAAGATAATTAGCGAACCCCTCATTATCAGTCGAATTCTTTATCGATTGAAAAGCCACCTATGATAGCCCCTCAAGTAATCCTTTCCTCAGCTTAGACCTGCGACTAATTGCCGCAGTGCTAGATAGTAATAAACTTGATAAAATTCAGTTCCTATCCCTTGTTCAGGTTATTTAGATTCTGGCAATAAGAGCAATTATTGTAGACTAAACCGAACAACTGACAGTTTGAAAAACTATAAAGGCCAATGACATGCTGACCAGCGCACAGCAAATGCCCGATTTATCAGATCTAGAGAATATCCGAATTTTGAATCGAGTGCGGTTAGTGGCGCTGGTGGGACAGTCTTGTTTGATTCTATTTGCAATCGTCTATCTGCAAATTACGTTACCTATTGATTGGATTGCTGGGGTGTTTTGCATCCAATTGGTTCTGCAAGTGGTTGGGATTTGGCTGGTTGGTCAAAAGCAGCAAACCTCTCATTGGCAGTTATTTACTTTCATTGCACTCGATTCCATCTTCCTAGCATGCCTAGTCTATTTTACCGGTGGAGCCAATAATCCGTTTATTTATCTGCTGCTTCTTTTTGTCGCATTGGCTTCGTTTATGCTGATGCCGCGTTATTTGCTGTTGATTTCCATTCTTGAACTAGTCCTCTATTCGCTGCTAAATTTGTACCAACGTCCTAATGAGCTCGGAGAGCAAAGCCCCCTTGCATCCTTCCATTTACACTTAGCTGGTATGTGGGTAAATTTTATACTTACCGTAGTATTAATCGCCTTTTTTGGATTGCTAACCCGCTTTGCAATGTTACGGCAAGAAAAGCAATTACAACGTTTAAGGGAAAAACAACTTCAAGATGAACAAGTACTCGGGCTAGGTATTATGGCTGCAAGTGCTGCACATGAGCTGGGTACACCACTTTCGACTATGGCAATTGTTGTCGAGGATTTACAACATCAAAAAGTTTCCCCAGCGCTTAGTCAAGATATGAAACTACTGATGACTCAAATAGCTGTGTGCAAGAAGATAATTGGTGGTTTGCAAGATAAGAGTCAGCATGCAAAACAACAAATTGCTGTAGACGAATCCGAATCACTTGTTCCTATACAAGGCCAATTTGAGCAGTCTCTGATCTCAGTAATAGATAATTGGTTAGTGTGTCGTCCAAACATTCAGTTGAAACAATCTTGGCGTTCAAACTTAGATAATAAATCCGTGGCAATTCCTATTAGTGTTGAGCAAGCGATCACTAACCTTCTAGACAATGCAGCAGATGCAAGCCTAGAAAACCAAAGCGATAAGATTGAGTTAACCGTTGATTATAATAGTCATTCGGTTGTAATAGAAATATTGGATTATGGTGCAGGTATTCAAGCAGAGCAACGCTCATCTTTAGGCTTAAAAATTCAACAGAGTCAAAAGAGTAAAGGTCTAGGTTGGGGGACTTTTTTATCTAATGTAAGTATAGAGAGAGCGGGTGGCAGAATCGAATTAGGGAAAAGCCAGTGGGGTGGGACAATTACACGAATTATTCTACCGGAGGCTCAATAACATGGGCTTCAAAGATGTGATTATTATCGACGACGATGAAACCTATCGGCAGGTTCTCGCTCGAAGTTTTTCACGATTAGACTTTAAGGTGGAACATTATTGTTCGCCGGAACCGGCGCTGTTAGCGATTTCCGCTTCCAAT
Source organism: Kangiellaceae bacterium (assembly GCA_019090895.1). Classification (GTDB taxonomy): domain Bacteria; phylum Pseudomonadota; class Gammaproteobacteria; order Enterobacterales; family Kangiellaceae. Next base: position 21,289 of record JAHRVB010000231.1, on the reverse strand, counting down.
GAGCTCTTGGTGTTGCTCGATTTAAAACTGGAAAGTGATTCGGGGCTTAGATGGCTAGAAAGTATTCGGCAAGCTAATGTTAACTGTTATGTCATTCTTCTGACTGGCTACGCCAGTATTTCCACCGCAGTGGAAGCGATTAAATTGGGTGCTGACGACTACTTGGCAAAGCCGGTGACTGCCAGAGAAATATTGACTCATATTAATCAGGCTAAATCGGGAGAAGATACGCCTATTAGTGACAAACCAATGTCTGTTGACCGGTTAGAGTGGGAACATATTCAAAAAGTGCTGAATGATAATGAGGGGAATATTTCTGCATCGGCTAGAGCATTGGGCATGCATCGCCGAACATTACAAAGAAAACTGGCTAAAAGACCAGTAAAAAATTAATTTTTCTAGACTCCGATCACACTTTTCTGCTACAACTATAGTGGGGTCCTAATTGCCTCGAGGCTCATTGAAAGGTCGCTGGCAGTTAGGGAGCAATTATCGACGAAAGTATTATGAAACTAGTGTCGATCAAAATTGGAGCAGTGTTCTAAATAAAACATTGAAGTTAATTGTAAATCTGGAGGGTGTATATGAACGATAATAAATTAAGTTTTTTTTACTTAGCGCAAAAGACGGCTATAGCTGTAGCAATTACCGCTATCTTTGCCGGTTGTAGTAGCAATGACGGTTCTGATGAAGATGAAGTGGTCGAACCACCACCGGTGGTATCTGAAGCCACTAAAGCTCGTGAAGCAATTGCAGGGTTGGGTTTAGCAGGGGACCCTTCTATAGGTCGAGATCTACCGAGTATCGAAGACCCTAAAGCGCAATTGGGGATGAAGTTGTTTTTTACTAAAGCGCTTGGTGGTGATATGAACTCAGCGTGTGTTACCTGTCATCATCCTAGCCTAGGTGGCGGAGATGATTTGTCGCTTTCAATAGGTGTTGATGGTGTATTTGATGATTTATTAGGTCCTGGTCGATTGCATAGTCCCTCTGGAGAGCATTTTGACGGTGGACCGACTGTGCCTCGAAATGCGCCAACAACATTCAATTTAGCTATGTATGATCGATCAATATTTCATGATGGACGTGTTGAAAGTATTGGTGGCACAGCAGGCGCATCTGGTAGTGACGGCCAAGGGATCAGAACACCCGAAAGTGCTTTAGGAGTAGCAGATCCTAACGCCGGTTTTGATTTAGCAGCGGCACAAGCACGTTTTCCAGTAACCTCACCTGAAGAAATGAGAGATTTTGATAATTTCGACGGGTTGACCAATGCTGAAATTAGAGAGAATCTTGCTCAGAGAATTGGCGGTTATGGCAGCCCATTAGGAGGCGCATTAGCTGTTAACGAATGGCTTGATGAATTCCGTGAAGGTTTTGAAGACCTGGATGGAGAGGCTGAAGAGCTCATTACTTACGATAACATCGCTGAAGCACTCGCAGAATATGAGCGTTCACAGGTGCTCGTCAATACGCCTTGGAAGGCTTTTGTAGAAGGTGACGACGACGCTATCAATAAAGCTGCACAAATTGGAGCTCAACTTTTCTTCGATTCCGTAGAAGATGGTGGTGCAAATTGCGCCTCTTGTCATTCGGGTGATTTCTTCACTGATGAAAACTTCCACGTTATTGGCATGGCGCAAATCGGCAGAGGTAAAGGCGATGGACCCAATGGCAACGATGATTTCGGTCGATTTAGAGAAACGGGTGAAGATGTTGACATGTATGCTTTTAGAACTCCTGCATTGCTGAATACTACTGCGACTGGACCTTGGGGGCATACTGGAAGTTACACTACTCTTGAAGCAGCCGTGAGGCAGCATTTAAATCCGCAAGATGCTTTGGATAACTATGACTTCGGTCAAATTGCGCCAAATATCCAAGCAGTTGATATGGTTGAAAATACTCAAAAATCAATTGATGTATTAGAAACTAATCGTTTTGCTGGCATCCCGAGTATTGAAAATATCACCCTTTCAGACACTCAAGTCGCGCAGTTACTCGAATTCTTGCATACCTTGACGGATCCTTGCGTTGAAGATCGGGCTTGCATGGCAAAATGGATACCAGATGCTAGTGATACCAATCCGGATACCATGCGTTTAAATGCCGTTGATGATAATGGAAACTACCTCTAAGCAATTAAAGAATTAGAGAGCTAAGTGGGGTTATCACTGTAATACTTGTCAGTTCCTAACTGACAAGTATTTTTTTGTCTTTTGATTTGGGGGAGCCGTTTAGAGTTTTACTACCCTAAAGTCCTGTTTTTGTCGTCTTTTGGGGAAGGCAGATGCTTCAGCTATAAATAATTTTGCTAAAATTCTTTGATTCCAACATCAGTCGCCAATATTAAATGATCGGCTTTGCGAGAAGCAAATAAACCATTGGTGACAACACCGATGATTTGGTTGATTTTTGATTCGAGTAACTTAGCTTGAGTAATCTCCATATTGTGTACATCCAGAATAACATTGCCATTATCGGTCAATACACCGTGCCGGTATACCGGATCACCGCCTAATTTCACCAATTCCCGGGCTACATGACTTCTGGCCATTGGCAACACTTCCACAGGTAGCGGAAACTCTCCTAAAGTCTCGACGTATTTTGATTCATCGGCAATGCAAACAAATTTATCGGCTACTGCAGCAATGATTTTTTCGCGACTTAATGCTGCACCGCCACCTTTAATCAGTTCCAGTTGATGATTTGACTCATCAGCACCGTCTATGTAAACCGGGATGTCGGCAGCATCATTTAGGTCGATAACGTCGATACCAAGCGCTTCCAATTTTTCAGTAGACGCTACCGAGCTTGATACTGCGGCTTTGATTCGGTGCTTATGATCAGCCAATAGGTCGATAAAACAATTCACCGTTGAACCTGTACCAATGCCAATGATTTCGTCGTCTACAATGTATTTTAGTGCCACTTTTGCAGCGTCGATTTTTTGCTGTTGTTGTTTATCCATGATGGGAAATTTGAATAGATGAAGTAGAGCTCTATTAAACCATGAATTACCGGTTAAATCACTTTGTAAGCCACGTCACATTCCTAGATAGAGAAGATTAAATATTGAGCTTTATGTGAACTGGGTATTATTTAGCCTGTAATTCACTTGCTAGTATTGATCACAGGCTATAATGGTAGTAAGGTTGTTGACCCCTCGCTTTTTTTTCAGTCGGAGTGAGTGGCGCAGGGAAGCCATTTCTAAGGCTACGGACTCCAGCTAATAATAAAAAGAGCTACCTTAAATAGGAGCGACATTGGAGAACCAAAATGAAACGTAAACCAGATATATTAGTAGTACTGGCAGCGTTATTGGGACTCGGTATGATTTTATCTAGCTTTGGTGGCGCAACAGCTGCTGATGCACAAACAGAAATGAAGATTACAAGAGCCAAATAACCAGCAAGATTCCACTGTAATGGTGGAACAGAAGTACTTTAGATTGAAAAGTCTAATTTTAAGAAAAGCCTTCATTTACTGAAGGCTTTTTTGTTTCTGTTTGTTCAGAGCGTCTTCAGTCATCTAGTTAGCAAACGAATAGAATGCTTTTTCGGTACAAACCCCATCTAATGGCAGATCCCAAGAATCACTAGGGAGTGTTGCGAATTTTTGAAGTTCATACGCTAATCCAATAAACAACGGCCGGTTTTTGTTGTTTCTTAAATGCGCAAAAGTAGTGTCGTAAAAACCGCCACCCATACCAAGTCGATTACCTGCTAAATCAAACCCTACTAAAGGCATCAATACCACATCGAGTTTTGAAACGGGAAGTGCGTGGTTTACAGCTAAATCGACTTCGGGTATTCCAAAACGATTGCTGATCATTGTAGAGTCCTGTTGAAATGGCATAAACCAAAGACGGTTGGGTTTGAATGGCTTTAGCTTAGGCAGATAGCAGTTAAGTTGGTTATCTTGAATTTCTTGAATGACCTTCTTTGTTGAGATTTCACCATCAAATGATAAGAAGCAGCCGAATTTTAGGTGTTTTTCAAATAAGCGAAATTGATTAAGCTGTTCTACCACAGCTTGCTCGGCGTTGATAAAGGCAGACTGTGAAATCGCATTTCTATGTTGACGAATAGATTGCCGTAGCGCCGACTTTTGCTGTTGAATGTTTGCCATGGGATCAGTCATTAGGTCGGATACAATGGATGAGTTTTTTGATTATCCAACAAAATTAGCTCCACCCACCTTGCCGTTTGCTGGTCTCGCCCATGAACCCGAGGGTTCAGGTGGGAGTTCCGCGATTTAATTTAGGCTTTCCGATCCAGGCCACAAGGACTTGTTCGGACTTGCTCACCAAAAATCAACAAGAACACCCTGGGATGAGATTATCGGCTCAAGGACTACAACAGCTTGGCGAACAAGGCAGGCAGAAAACTGATTATATACTGATGTTATCTTTGGCAACAGGCTTTGTGGGGCAGAAAGTTAAAATGGTATTTTATTTGTTGATTCAAGCGGGAGTTTTAACATTACGAAAGACCTAATTGACGCGCAAAACCAATGGGTGGTGTACGCGAAAGAACTTAAATTACTTTAGATGAGCTCAGATTGTGCACTGCTGGCAAGGGCTAAGTCGACTTTTTGTTGTAGGCTTTTGATACGTTGGTTTACTTCTTCTGTTTCTTCAAGAGAAGTTCGTTCACCATGCATTAACTCGTAAGAGAGGTTCAAAGCAGCCATTACCGCGACTCTTTCGAGTCCCATGATACGACCACTATCCTTGATTTCTCGCATTCGTTTGTCGAGTGATCTAGCAGCTTGCTCAAGCTTTTCCACTTCATCTTCAGGGCTGGCGACATGATATTCGTTGCCCATAATGTGGATGCTGACCGGTTTGCTTTCAGCCATTAACTAATTTCCTTCAATTTTTCGATCATTGCTTCAATCTTAGAACTAGCTAATTTATTCTTTTCGAGCAGGTTTTGGCGATCGAGCTTAAGTTGTCGATTCTCATTCTTTAGTGCGTCGCAAGACTCTAAGAGCTTTGATACACTGCTTTCAAGTTGCGAAAGATTTGAGGTTGTCATGGCAAACTGTTGTTTTTTAGTATGATTTTAATATAGAGCGCATCTATGCAATGGTCAATGATATAATGCCTAAAATCGTAAGTATTTAACCAATATTGAGTATTAGAGCAGTAAAAATGAGCGAATTTGAAGAAAACTCCCCCAATTGGTACGAATCATTCGAAGAATCTTTAGCAAATGCTGATTGTGAAATCAATGCTTCGGAATTTCAAGGAGTCCTGGCAGGAATGATTTCTGCCGGACTTAAGCAGAGTGATGATAAATGGCTTGGAACTATTTTAGAGGTCGCCAATGATGGCCAGCCTCTCTCTGAAGATGGGGCTCGGCAGTTGAAAAAACTCTATATTGAAAGTCACAAAGCTTTTCGAGAGCAAGAAGTGTTAGCGCCAATTCTACTTCCTGGAGAAGATTATCCACTGGTTGACCGAATAGAATCTTTATCGTTGTGGAGCCAAGGCTATTTGTTAGGCTTTGGGCTGCAACTGGGTGATGCTTCACTTGAAAGTCCTGAAGTGTCCGAATCTTTGCAAGATATCAGTGAAATTGCGCAATTGGATTTATCAGCTGATGACAGTGAGGAATCGCAAGTTGCGTTGCTCACGCTAATTGAGCATATTAAAGTTGCCGTCAAAGTCGTTTATTTAGAATTGGTGTATAAACTAGAGTCGGTAGATGTCAAACCAGCGGTTGGCAATGATACCTTCCATTAATTGATAATGAGAGACTCGTCTTATCAGGCTTTAACAATAATATGATTAAAAAAGCAGAATATACCCGCCGTCGGCGTAAATTGATGAATTTTATGGGTAATAATTCCATTGCGATCCTTCCATCAAATTCGGAAGTTACTCGAAGTCGAGACACTGAATTTCGTTTCCGTCAGCATAGTGATTTTCATTTTTTGTCCGGTTTCCCTGAGCCTGAATCAGTCATTGTCCTGCTGCCAGGTAGAGAACAGGGAGAATACATTCTTTTTTGCCGAGAAAAAGACGAAGTCATGGAAACATGGCATGGTCGGCGATTTGGTCAAGAGGGAGCGATAAAACAGTTTGGATGCAGTGATGCATTTCCAATTGAAGATATAGATGATATTTTGCCTGGGTTAATGGAAGGTCGCGAACGAATTTATTATGAATTCGGTAATCATTCCGAGTTTGATAATAATATCATGGGATGGATAAATATACTCCGAATGCAGGTAAAAACGGGTGCTCATCCTCCGGGTGAGCTGATCGATTTAAGTCATGTATTACATGATATGCGGCTGTTTAAAAGCCCCGCAGAAATCAAAATCATGAGGCAAGTAGCTGAGCTTTCAGCGCAGGCTCATATGGTAGCAATGAAGGAATGTCAACCAGGCAAGAACGAGCTGGAGATAGAAGCCGAAATCAAATACCAGTTTGCAAAAAGGGGAGCGCGCCACGAAGCTTATAACTCTATTGTCGCTGGTGGCAATAATGCCTGTATTTTGCATTACGTAGAAAACGATCAACCACTTCTCAATGGTGATCTGTTACTGATAGATGCCGGTGCTGAATTGGAGGGATACGCAGCCGATATTACCCGTACTTTTCCAATTAATGGTCAATTTAGTGCTGAGCAATTGCAAGCTTACAATTGGGTATTGAAAGCCAATAAAGAAGCGATAAAAGAAGTTAAACCTGGTAAGCCGTGGACCGCACCACATGATGCTGCAGTGAAAGTTCTAACAAAGGGATTAGTCGAAATGGGTATCCTTGAAGGTAATGTTGAGCAATTAGTTGATGAAGAAGCTTATAAACCTTTTTACATGCATAAAACGGGACATTGGTTAGGCCTAGATGTACATGATGTCGGCGATTATCTGATCGAAAAGGAACCTCGAACGTTACAGGTTGGTATGGTGTTAACTGTGGAACCTGGCCTTTACTTCGCGCCCAATACAGCAGGATTAGCTAAAAAATGGTGGGGTATTGGGATTCGTATTGAAGATGATGTGCTAGTAATCAAAAAGGGGCGAGAAGTTCTTTCTAAGTCGGCCATAAAAGAAGCTGCAGCCATTGAAAAGTTGATGTCTAGCTCGGTTTAGGCGATCAATATCTAATAATGAGCATTTAGTCAAAATGAAAACGTTCGATATCATTATTGCTGGTGGCGGATTAGTTGGTGCAACCACAGCGTTGGTACTGGCTAAAATGGGGTTGGAGATCGCTCTGGTCGAAGCTGTTCAGCCGAACCTCGCAACCAGTCCGAGCTTCGATCAAAGGGCGGTGGCTCTTTCCGCCAGTTCCGTAGCCATTTTTAAAAGCCTTGGCATCTGGCCAAAAATTCAGCCTCTTGCTGAATCTATCCAACATATTCACGTGTCTGATCAAGGGCATTTCGGCTTTGCTCGGTTAAATGCTTCAGATTATTCTGTCGAAGCGCTTGGTGAGGTTATCCCTTTGGACCAAACCGGTCCGCTATTATGGGAGCTCATCAATCAGCGAAGTAATATTCAAGTATATTGCCCTTTTGATTTAGTCAGTATTGACGAACAGGAAAATCGAGAGGACTGGATTAAAGTAGACATTATTAGCCGTCTTTGCGTTTCTAAACAGCCAACTGAGTACACCGAAACGCCCGTTCAAATTTCAGCGAAGTTACTGTTGGGAACGGATGGAACTTTCTCTTCGGTTGCACGTCTAGCAGGTATTGAGTCGAACAGAAGCGACTATAATCAATATGCCGTAATTACCAATATATCTACGGACCTGGCACATCAAAATAGAGCCTTCGAAAGGTTTACTCCTAATGGACCGCTGGCTTTGCTACCTTTAACGCGAAACCGGTTATCCCTCGTGTGGTGTCAAAACAAAGACAATATCGATCATATAATGCAATACGATGAGCGACAGTTTATCGAACAACTACAAGCCGCTTTTGGCTATCGTTTAGGTAGAATTAATAAAGTAGGTCAACGTTTCCAATATCCTCTAGCGCTTCAGGTTGCAGAAAAACCTTATTCGAAACGATTGTTATTATTAGGAAATTCTGCCCATACCTTGCATCCTATCGCTGGACAAGGGTTTAATATAGGTCTTAGAGATGTCGCAGCATTGTGTGAACATATTGAGGGAACATCAATGGATAATAGTCGGAGTAAATTCGATTCAGGAGATTCAAGCAATCTACTAGGAAGTGATGAATTTCTAACGAACTATGTCAATTCGCGAAAAGATGATTGGCGTAAAACGATTTTAGCGACTGATTCTTTGGTGCGAATATTTAGCTCTGATTTTTTACCTCTCATTTTTGCCCGAGATAAAGCTCTTAATTTATTCGACAAAATACCGTTACTTAAAGCGCAATTAGCTAATTCTGCGATGGGGTTGTCAGGCCATTCGGCCAAGCTTACTCGTGGACTAAGTCTGCGCAACAAGTAGAACTTACCTGAATGAAAGATAATAAGGACTAAAATTGTGGCGTTGAATTTCGATATTGCGATCATTGGTGGCGGAATGGTGGGTCTAGCGATGGCTGCGGCTCTGGCCGAAACAGGCAAGAAAATCCTGATTGTCGAAAAACAAGATTTCGCTCAGTCAGTCACAGATGAATTGCTTGTAGACAAAGTGGTCGATGGGTCGGATTTCGATATTCGAGTCAGTGCTATCAGCCCTGCAAACCGTCAATTATTAACCGAAGTTAGCGCATGGCAAAACATACCGCTTTCCCGTCAGGCTGACTATCAAATGATGAACGTTTGGGATGGTGATGGTTCCGGCAAGATTGAGTTCTCGGCAGCGCAACTAGCACGACAAGATTTAGGAGTCATCGTCGAAAATAAAGTGATCCAAGCGGCCCTCATAAAAGTGATTGAATCATATGGCAATATTGAATGTCGATTCGGTTCAGAAATAGAGTCAATTGAAACGACAGAATCATCGGTGAACATCCGACTCGAAGATGGTCGTTCAATGAGCAGCCAATTATTAATTGGTGCTGATGGCGCTCATTCAACGGTTAGAAAAAAGCTAAATATCCGATATAGCGAAACTGATTATCAGCAAATAGCATTCGTTGCCAATGTTAAAACAGCACAATCACACGAACACACGGCTTGGCAAAGATTTACTCCGACAGGCCCGATTGCATTTTTGCCATTACCACAAAATAACCTTTGTTCTGTAGTGTGGTCCTTAGATAAAGACAAAGCAGAGAAAATACAGCAGCTAAACTCGGAAGAGTTTGCCATTCAACTTCAGCATAATTTTGAGTCAAGATTAGGAAAAGTTGAACTTGTATCAAAGTTTTTGGGTTTCCCACTGGTTAAACGACATACGGAACGATATCTAGTTAATCGCGTGGCTCTTATAGGTGATGCCGCCCATACGATACATCCGCTTGCAGGGCAAGGAGTTAATCTTGGATTTCAGGACGTTAGTTGTCTTTCGGCATTAATTAAAAGACTAATTGAGAAAAACAGGGATTTTGGTTTAATTGAAAACTTAAGACCATTCGAGCGTGAACGAAAAACAGAGAATCTAGTGATGCAAAATGCTATGAGCGCCTTTAAACATATATTTGCAAATCAAACTATGCCAATAACTCTTGTTAGAAATTTCGCAATGTCGGCGTTGAATAAGGTGCCTATAGCAAAAGAAATAATCATTAAAAAAGCGATGGGTCTGTAGTTAACCATTGGTATTACTTGAGAATTAAGGAAATAAAATGAAAGCTTACGATAAATTTTATATCAATGGTCAATGGGTAACCGCAAATAGTGGGGTGACCGTAGAAGTAATTAATCCATCGGATGAGTCAACTTGCGGCGTTATTTCACTCGGTAATGAGGTTGATCTGGATAACGCAGTCAATGCTGCTTATCAAGCGTTTACGCAATATGGATTAAGTTCAGTTAATGAAAGACTGGAACTGCTGGAATCGATTATTAGTGCATTTAAAAGTCGTTATAATGATATTGCTGATGCCATTTCAATGGAAATGGGAGCGCCAACTCAGCTAGCAGTGAAAGCACAAACTGGCTCCGGTTTAGCGCATATAAAGGCCGCCTATAAAGTGCTTAAAGATTTCAAATTTAAACAGGCTCATGGCGCAAGCACAATTGTTAAAGAACCGATAGGTGTTTGCGGATTAATCACACCTTGGAATTGGCCTCTTAATCAAATCACTTGTAAAGTTGCACCAGCATTAGCTGTTGGCTGTACCGTCGTCTTAAAGCCTTCTGAAATCGCGCCGCTATCGGCCTACGTTTTTTCCGAAGTGATGGATCAAGCTGGTGTGCCCGCCGGTGTCTACAATTTAGTCAATGGTGATGGCGTTGGCGTCGGCTCTGCACTAAGTTCTCATCCTTTAGTCGATATGGTTTCATTCACGGGATCTACTCGTGCAGGTTCGTTGGTTGCTCAAAATGCAGCCCCCACTATTAAACGAGTCGCACAAGAGTTGGGTGGTAAGTCCGCTAATATTATTTTGCCCGATGCTGATTTTGAAAGAGCGGTGAAACAAGGCGCTTACGGGGTATTTACCAACAGTGGTCAGTCTTGTAATGCACCAACTCGAATGTTAGTACCTGCCGAAAAAATTGAACAAGCTGAGACTATTGCGGCGCAAGTCGCTCACAAAATAATTGTTGGGCCAGCTTCAGACGAAAAAACGACAATGGGACCGGTGGTAAGCGAATTACAGTACAATAAAATTAGAAGATTGATTCAAGTTGGTATTGATGAAGACGCGAAGCTAGTAACCGGTGGATTACAGCGGCCTGCGGGTTTAGAAAAAGGGTTCTTTGTAATGCCTACGGTTTTTTCACAAGTATCAAATGATATGACCATTGCTAAAGAAGAAATTTTTGGTCCCGTGCTTTCGATTATACCTTATCAGAACATCGACGAAGCGATAGCGATAGCCAATGATACTCCCTATGGATTAGCAGGTTATATTCAAGGAACTGACAATGAAGTGCTCGGATATGTTGCATCTCGAATAAGAGCAGGCAATATAAATATTAACGGTAACACCGGTGATATCATGACTCCCTTTGGCGGTTACAAGCAGTCAGGTAATGGACGGGAGTGGGGAGAGCATGGGTTCGACGACTACCTGGAAATTAAAGCAATTTCTGGATTGAACTAGCCTGTTAGGAATAAAAAATGAGAACGATTGATATTATTTCTAACAAGCTATTCCTGCCAATTTGCCTAATTTTATTAAGCAAAATAGCGCTAGTAAACGCAGCCCCTCAGCCGGGTGCTGAAATTCAACCGGACGAATTATTTCCGGTGGTCGAAATGCACACAGTTGTTGGAAAAATAGTTGTTGAACTAGACCGTTATAAAGCACCAATTACCGTTAACAATTTTCTTTATTACGTGAATAATGGTTCGTACGATGGAACTATTTTTCACCGAGTTGAAAAAGAGTTTGTCGTTCAAGGTGGTGGCTATGACAAAAATATGGCAGAACGGGACCGAATAAAACCCATTTTTAACGAGTCTGGTAACGGTCTTAAAAACGAGATGTTTACCATTGCTATGGCAAGAGAAAAAGATCCGCACTCGGCGATGCGACAATTCTATTTTAATATGACGGATAATGAAGGATTGGATCCTGGTAAACAGTGGGGTTACACAGTTTTTGGAAATGTAATAGAAGGTGAAGAAGTGCTCGAACTAATTTCTGCAGTTGAAGTACATATTCATCCTCAACTACATTGGGAAAATGTCCCCGTCCGAACCATTCTTCTTAAAAGAGCTGTATTGCTTCCCCCTAAGAACGATTAATACCTTTAAACGAGATCAATCGAGGCCATGATCGCATGTTGATCATGGTGCTGGCTATGCTCGTTTTTCGAACAACTATCAGTTCGATTTTTTCTCGAACAATAAGCCGACGATAGATTATTCAAAAATAATCTCAAACAGATATTATTTAGACCCTTTTTGAACAACACTTCTTTTAAGTTTGTTGGCTGCTCTTGAGAGTTAGCTGGCAGAAATAATCTGTTCCTACGAAGCTGTGATTCACTCAGTGAAGAACAGCGTTCAACGTTAATAAAACGGAGCCGCCTAGACGATTAGTTCGGTTCAAATGATAATGCTCCACGGTGAATTTTTTTAAATTTTACTCGTTTAGTTGCATTTACAATTAAAATTTTATTACGGATACAATGGCTCAAATTTAGTCACTAAAAATTGCCAGATACTCCTTGATAGATTTGATGGACATATTGTGACCCATTGATAATAAATAGCTTTTAATTGACCAACAAACTTTGCTAGACTGGACTGCTTCATAATAATTAAAATTACGTTCGGACTTAGACTATGGTTAACAGACCGCTGGCTTACAAAGGGCCGGTTGATCATCTGACTCATCACTTCTCTGAAAAGAGTTTGATTGCCGGTCTGTCCATTCTGCTCGAAACTAATCTTGTTAATTGGCAAAACATCTCAGATGAGAAATATATTAAAGGCACTTGTTTGTGCGACGGTAAGTTCTTTAAACAAATACTCTATTGGCCACTGACAGAAACTATTGGTAGTTGCAGTTGTGAGGACGCTACATCTCTAGCAAATAAAGAAGGTTTTCCTTGTGCGCATCTAGCGGCTCTGGCGATTGAATCGAAAACTCGATTACACCGACTACCTCCCTCCACTCATCAGCAGCAAAAGCAGCAATCTGGAAAAGCCTATATCGCCCGTTGGTTGAGTCGTCAAAAGTTAGATCCGTTTCCTGCGATGGCCCGACATCGAGTGATCTATTTGCTACAGAAAAAAGAACACAATTGGGTCGTTGAAGTTTACAAAGCTTATTTAACCAAGGAATCCGAATATCAACTCAAGAACCCGATCAATCTAAAAGAGGCGATCGATTCCGAACTGTTTGGCAAAAAGAACACTAAGTTTTTTAGTTTAGCGGATCAACAACTTCTCTATTTTGTGCATAAAAAAATGGGATGCACTCTGAATGCGCTGTCACTAAACAACGATGATGAGGGAGCTGGGAGTCTGGAGCCACACCAATTTGTTATAAATGTCGATCGCACTGGTAATCGGATGATTCGTACTCTGTCGCAATCTGGCAGATTATTTTGGCAATCAAGTCATCGCGCCTCGTTAAGTCTCTCAGCTAGAAACCCCAATTTTTGGCGCGATAATCAACCGATTGATCTCGACAAAATATGCGCAAACTATTTTTTAGACTTAAAGCACAATTCGATTATTGAAATATTTGACGAAGCAGCAGAAAGAAGTAAGACGTTATTTAGACAACTGATGAATAAACGGGTGTTCGATATTCAACCGATCATGAAAGTAACCAGTACGGAAACTGTTGTACCTTGGCGAAGGGAAGACGTTTACTCGTTTGATATTGCAAAAATCGCTTTTTTAGTGAACGGCAAAGAATTCTCTTTGAAGAACCTTCTTCCTTTAGTTTTAGAAAGAGAAGCTAAACGAGAATTCAGTGAGAAGTTAGCGGACTTTTTGGTTCAAATAGAAAACCTTCAAGTACTTGAAGCTCGATATCAGCTTCCTATCACAGAGAAATTTCATTTTGGTGATCGTGAATTCGATTCCCATCTCAGTCATATGCTTCCAATATTAAATGGGTTATTTGAATTGGGCTGGAAGATTGAAATCGACAAGGGCTTTCGGTTGAATCAAATTGCGATTGATGATTGGTATATTGATGTTCGCGAGGGCGTGGATTCAACGATTAAGACCAAAAGAAAACCGAAGCGAAAATCCCGTAAAGAGATTGAAGAGCCAGAGCAGCTAAATTTACTTTCGGATGTCGAAGAACTAATTCCAGAACCTGTCGAAACAGAAGGTTTTGATTGGTTCGATATAGAAGTGGGCGTGAAGGTAAAAGGACAATCCATCAATTTAATGCCTTATATCGTTTCACTAATTCACCGCGAAGAGTTGGTATTTGATTCGCGTTCCGAATCTTCAAAAGACGCTAGAATCCAAATAAAATTGGAAAGTGGTGAAACGCTTTCTTTAGAAAAAGAGCGAGTTAAGTCTATCTTTTCATCTTTTGTTGAATTGAGTGATGAAAAAAGCCTGAATAGTGATAATCGTTTACGACTACCAAAAAGCCAATTTGGTCGTTTACTACCCTTGTTAGAAACGAAAAAAGGACGACCAAAAAAATCAGCCGAGAAATCAGGCAGCCTCAATTGGATCAATGGTAAAAATCTTGCTAAGAGAGCTAAACAACTCGCCAGCGACAAAGGGGTAAAATCCATTACTATCCCCAGAGAGTTAATCGGGGAATTGAGGGATTATCAGCATGCGGGACTTAATTGGCTACAATTTCTTAAGAAACATCATCTCGGTGGGATTCTAGCTGATGATATGGGGCTTGGAAAAACCATTCAAACCCTTACTCATATTTTGGTGGAGAAAAAAGAAGGGCGCCTTAAATCTCCTTGCCTAGTGATAGCCCCAACTACTTTACTTTCTAATTGGGAGCAAGAAACTCGCAAGTTTGCACCGTCATTAAAAGTTATGAAGCTAGCCGGCGGTAAACGACAAGAATTGTACGCTAAAATTCCAAGTATGGATTTAGTGGTAACGAGTTACGGGTTGGTACTTCGGGATATCAACAAGTTAATAAAGACTTGTTTTCATCTAGTCATTTTAGATGAAGCTCAAGTTATTAAAAATACTCGAAGTAAAATCACGAGTGCGGTTAATGAATTGCGGTCTAATCAACGAATCTGCTTAACCGGCACGCCGATGGAAAATCATCTTGGAGAACTATGGTCACTGTTTCAATTCTTGATGCCTGGATTCTTGGGCAGTGAATATCAATTCAATCAACTTTATCGTCAGCCAATTGAGAAAAATCAGGATTATCACCGACAAACATTGCTGGCTAAACGAGTGGCACCTTTAATGTTAAGAAGGACGAAAACAGAAGTAGCAAAGGAGTTGCCGAGTAAAACTGAAATGGTCACTCTCGTTGAACTTGAAGAGTCACAAGCAGATCTTTACGAAACTATCCGTATTTCAATGATGGAGCAAGTCGATAAAGCAATGTCACTGGAAACCAAGAATCGCAATCAATTTCTAATTGGCAATGCGTTACTTAAATTGCGTCAGGTCTGTTGTCATTCTCGACTAATTAAATTGGAATCAGCACAAAAAATTAATTCATCTGCCAAAATTAGCTGGTTGAAAGATAGACTACCAACCATGGTAGAACAAGGACGCAGAATCTTATTATTTTCATCCTTTACTAGCATGTTAGATATTATTGCCGAAGAGCTCAACTCGCTAGAATTACCATTTTTGATGTTGACCGGTAAGAGTAAACATCGTGGTGAATTAGTTGAGCAGTTTCAGAAATCTCAGATTCCGATCTTTTTGATCAGCCTTAAAGCGGGTGGAGTTGGTCTTAATCTCACAGCAGCTGATACCGTTATTCATTATGATCCTTGGTGGAACCCTGCAGCAGAACAACAAGCTAACGATAGAGCATATCGAATCGGTCAGGACAAACCTGTTTTTGTTTATAAACTTATAACCAAAGGAACAGTAGAAGAGAAAATACAGCAAATGCAACTACAAAAACATAAATTGGCTCAAGGTCTCTATGACCAAGAGTCGTTGGATACCATGAATTTAACAACCGAAGATTGGCAAGCATTATTTCAACCGATCGATGGTTTTTAAATGACGACGCAGTGCGGGTTATAAGAATTTTAATTATTGAATACCATATAGGTAGAAAGATATCGCCTATATTTTTACATTTTTTAATAACTAATCTGTTCTAGTTGCGATAGAATTGCTGTATCTTGTCTCCGCTGAATAATCATTGATGATAAATCCGGTCGTTTTATTTGTGCCTGTGTCTTCCAGCGTTGGAGTTGGTGAATACACACGATCAGTTATCATTGCTGATGCACTACACAAACGATTGCCACAAGCGACCATCCACTTTATCTTAAACAGAAACATGAAGTCCGCGGCTAATTGTGCCTACAATACTCACTTTTCAGATTATTCAGCAACCAAAGATACCCCTTTGGTAAAGTCCGTAATTTCAAAGATTAAGCCCGACATTGTAATCTTTGATTGTGCAGGAAGAGCGCAACAATTTGTCTATGCGAAAAGAATGGGTGCGAAAGTCATTTTCATTTCACAACATCGTAAAAAGAGGGCCCGAGGTCTTTCGCTTCGCCGCTTACTTTTCTGCGATATGCAATGGGTGGTGCAACCTGAATTTGCAATTAAACCGCTCAGTTGGTTAGAAAGACTAAAACTATCATTGTCGGGTAAAGCGCCTCCTAAGAATATCGGCCCCATCTTACCTGAAGTCGTTAATTCCACGGAAGTGTTAAACAAATTTGAGTTAGAGTCAGGAAACTATCTATTGTTCAGCGCCGGTTCTGGAGGACATGAGATTGCTGGAGAGTTAGCAAGCGACTTGCTATTTGAAGCGGCAAAAGAAGTGCAGTTCAAAACAAAACTAAGAACTCTAATGGTGTTTGGCCCCCACTATCCTAATGAAGTCCCTGAAATAGATGAAGTTCTAGCGTTATCGCATGTCTCTACAAAAGAGTTTTTAGTTTTACTGAGCCATGCGAGGGGGCGAGTTCTTTCCGCAGGGTCAACCTTATTACAAGCGATTGAAATGCACAAACCTGCAGTAGCCGTTGCGGTTTCCAAAGATCAACCCGATCGATTGAATCGTTGTGCGGCACACGGCCTGGTTCTAAAGGCTGAAATTAATTCGAAATCAGTGTGTGAACAAACTCTTCTGCTACTCGAACCAGAAATGTCCCAAAGGTTAGTCGATGAAATGGCAAGGCTAAAACCGACCAAAGGTGTTTCCGAAGCGCTTTCCGATATTCAAACGTTGCTTGCTCGCTAAGTGGATCCCAGTTTGTCATTGCGACTCCCATAGAGAGGCAATGAACTCGATTCAGCGACTTATTGAATCCTCTAAAAACTTAACAATTCTCAGAGATGCTTTTCCATCGGTAGGACCTATGTGGTCTTCGGTGAATCGCAGGCGATTCGTGCGATATTGATCCGGATTATTGAGTTGATCGGGAATGGCCGTTAAAAGCTGGCCGTATGAATTAACATGCAAACCTATGTCCTTGTAAAGAACGTTATCTTTACCAAATCGATTCTCGAAACGATATTTTAGCGGACCTCTATACGACCACTTCAACTTGAAGAAATTACATACGATGACCGGTTTATCAAGGGCAGCGAATTCAAATAGAGTGCTTGACGCTTCGCTGAGTAATATATCTGCATTTTGCATAAACGGTAATAATGATAAATCCTGCTCACTCGCGATGTATGTATTGGCAAATCGAGCCCAACAATTAAGTTTATCTCGCTGTTTCTTATATCGAGCACGAGTATAGGTAAAAGTATGAGGCTTGATCAAAATATTGTAGTCACTAAAATCTTCTGGCCAATTATTAGGAAATCGCTCTAGCGAGCTAGGATTAAAAGTAGGTGCATATAATATGGTTGGCTTTTGTTCATCTAATTGAAGTTCAGAGTAATCAAGCCCTTTTTCTTGTTGGTTAAAAATGGGGTCCAATTTGCTAAAACCAGTTTGAACGAATTGATCATCAGGGTAGAGGTTTTTGATGGTCTCCAGTCGGAGGCTACCTTCCATGAAGCGTACTGTTTTGGGAATTGCCGATTTATGATAATAACTGGGCTTTGGGCCGACACCGTGGCCAATTTGTGCTGTTTTTGTATTTGTCGCTAACTCGTCGACATGTCGAAAAGCGTTACCAAAAATAATCCAGTCAGGTTTTAATTGAATATAGTGGCTTAGAGCGTCATTATCATCAGCAACCCATAAGCACTCAAGCTGCATTTTAGCCACAACGTCTTCAAATGATGCTTTCTTATTCTTATTCTTATAACATGCGAGCTTAACTTGGTGTCCTTTTTGCTTAAGCAAGTCAATAATGGGAGTATACTGGGGCAAGTAGTAGACATTGACTGTATCAAAAACAACTAACATTAGCGCACCGAAACGATAAAAAAGTAATATTAACTTACCTACCGGGGATATATCAATCAATTGCCTAGACTAGGTGGGGGTAATTCCTTAAAATTCACCTAAATACATTGGAACGAACTTCAAAATGCCTAGTACGACTCTTCAAAATTTCGGTTATCCAGAATCGCTCATTAAATCTTATCAGCACTGGCATCTTTTACTGCGTCCGATGCAACCGAGCATCGGTTCTTTAGTGTTAGTCTGTAAAGAAAGTGTACAGAAATATTCGGATATTTCGAGTGCAGCAATGACTGAGAAATCAGTTGTAATTCAAGATATCGAGGAAATTCTTGGGCATCGCTTTAATTATTCAAAAATAAACTATTTGATGTTAATGATGGTTGATCCTGCAGTCCATTTTCACGTTATTCCACGTTATGAGCAAGCTGTAGAGTTTTGTGATCAATCGTATATTGATAAGAGCTGGCCGACACCACCTGATTTGTCACACGATATTAAGTTGGGCGATGTATATCAGCAAGAGTTACTGAAAACGCTTCGTAATGATTTTTCTGTCTATCAAATAAACAGAGATGAAGAATCTAGAATTAACTCGAAGAAGAAATTTGTTAGAATGTACACTTCAGGTTGTTTTGATATATTTCACCAAGGTCATTTGAATATTTTAAAGAAAACAAAAGAGCTCTGCGACTATCTAATAGTCGGAGTGTCGACTGATGAAGTAATAATCAAATCTAAAGGGCGACCACCTTTAATTCCGTTTGAGGAAAGAATTTCTATTCTTGAAGCCAACAAGTATGTAGATGAAGTCATACCGCAAATTAATAAAGACAAACAAGCGATAGTCGATCAATATAGTATCAATGCCATTTCTGTTGGTTCGGATTGGCGCGGAAAATACCCAGAGGTAACTTGTGAAATGGTTTATTTTGATTATACGCCCAATGTAAGTTCTACTGTACTAAAACAAAGTTTGAATTTAGATATAGACAATAACTCTTAAGTAGTTAATTGTTACTTTATGGTTGTCAATGAGAATGAAATACCTTTTATACATAACGCAAAACTACTCATTCGAAATTCTTAGACCGCTACAAGAAGAAATCGTTGCTAGAGGTGACGAATGCTACTGGTTTGTCGAAGGTGCTAAAGTAAATCTAGAGAATTTTTCTTCGGATGAAAAGCGATTAAATTCAATTGATGATATTAAAAAGTTCTCTCCGGATGCTATTTTCGTACCAGGTAACCATGTTCCTCGCTTTGTTCCAGGTTTGAAAGTACAAGTTTTTCATGGATTGGAGTGGAAGAAGAAAGGGCACTTTCGTATTAGAGGTTTTTTTGACCTTTATTGTACGCATGGTGAACTAACGACTACTCGGTTTAAACAATTAGAAAAAATGCATAAGTATTTTAAAGTTGTTGAAACAGGCTGGCCAAAACTAGATCCCTTATACAAAACCGAACCATTTAAGTTAGAAAGCCAATTACCAGTTGTACTATTCGCACCTACCTTCTCTCCTAATTTGACCAGTGCAGTAGAATTGTTCGAAGAGATTAAAAAACTGGTTGAATTAGGATCTTTTCATTGGATTGTGAAGTTTCATCCCAAAATGAACGCTGACTGGATAGCACCATATCAAAAAATTACTAATAAAAATTTTACTTTGGTTAAGATAGATAGCTGTTTGCCGCTGCTTCAAAGAGCAGATGTGTTGTTATCGGATACCTCATCAATAATAAGTGAGTTCCTACTTCTAGATAAACCTGCTGTCACATTTAAGAATAAACAACCAGGTGAATATTTGATCAATTTTACAAACCCAGTAGAACTACAACGGTCTTTAGAGTTAGCTTTGCAAGGCAGCTCTTCGCTACTCGAGCAGATAAAATATGAAAATAAGAAATTGCACCCCTTCACTGATGGACAATCATCAATACGAGTATTAGATGCAGTTCAAAACGCTCTTAAGGAAGGCTATGATTCTAGAAGAAAACCATTCAATTTTTTTCGTAATCTTAAGCTCCGAAGAAAGCTAAGCTATTGGCGTTGAGTATTAATTTTAGGTCTATCTAAACGTCGGATTGACAATGACCTCGTTTTTTCTGAAGAAAATCACATCACCGGGCTTATATTTTCCTATTAAAGTGTTGTTCAAATGCTCAACAACTACAGTCGGGTCCATTTCATTTGAATTATCTAGTCCTAGTCCATCGCGGAACTTCGTGCGTACGGCTCCTGGACAAAGAACATACGCCTCAAAACAATCGTTGGCCAAACTCTTTGTAAAAGTAACTAATCCCGCCTTAGATGCACAGTACGAAGACCAGTTTGAATAGGCATTGAAAGCAGCGGTTGATGCAATATTTATAATAGTAGCTTTTCTATTTTTTTCTAGAACATTCTTGGTTACAAAATAGGCTCCTATTAAGTTTACTTGGATATCTCGCTCCCATAACTGTTCGTCGCTTTCGAGAATGGGTTTAGGATGAATAGTGCCTGCATTATTAATCAGCAGATCAATGTTTTTATTGTTTAGATAGTTTCTTACTTGTTCTTTATTGGAAACATCAAGCTCTTGCGAAGAAGGCGCATAAATTTTCATTGTACCTGAGTATTTCGATTGAATGGCAACAGCTAGATCTCCTTTTCCACCTGTAATAAGCATTGTCTTCATCTTACTAACCTTCTTTTTTCTGTGGGCTCGGATTGTCGTGATTATCACTACCGGCAACTATTTGTTCGTAATCCTGAAATATTTGTTTCTTAAGATTTGAACTACTTATTCCTCTTCCATATGGGAAGTAAAAGACCTTAACTCCTAATTCCTTGAGGTAATCGTATTTACCTCGCCAATCATCGCCAACCACAAAAACGTCCATATTCAAGTCTTGAGTTCTTTGAGTGTGTTCTAATGAATGTTGAGGAATGACAACATCAGGATA
This sequence comes from Kangiellaceae bacterium, assembly GCA_019090895.1. Classification (GTDB taxonomy): domain Bacteria; phylum Pseudomonadota; class Gammaproteobacteria; order Enterobacterales; family Kangiellaceae. The sequence continues at coordinate 311 of JAHRVB010000231.1, read as the reverse complement.
CTTAAGCGCTTTGACAATCTCTATTCGTTCTTCAAAGGGAATTGCGGGCGGTTTCTTGTAAGTACAAACTAGCTCGTCTGTGCTCACTCCTACGATTAAGGTGTCGCCTAACCCTCTACCGTACTCAATCATTCTAAGGTGATTGCTGTGGAAAAGATCGAATGTACCTGATACATAAACTATTCTTGCCATAATGTTTGATTCTTATTTCTATGTAGAAAATTATCCTAATCTTTTATTCTTGTGGGTGCAAGTAATCAACTAAATTGCTCTGTGTCCACGGATTAATGGATTAATGGATTAATGGATTA
>JAHRVB010000230.1 GCA_019090895.1 Kangiellaceae bacterium | reverse complement strand
TTTTTTTTTTATGAAGACGGAGATCATCTAGATTTACACTTCTAGCTTCGTCGGCAGCGTCAGATGTGTATAAGAGACAGCTTAATTTCTATCTAGATAGAGGCGGCTTAACCTTTTGATAGACCTGTAGCTTCCCAAAGTTTGTCGTCATTGTAAATTTCATATAGATTTTCAGCGCGGCTAGTTAAATCTGTTGCAAACTTCGATTGCGTTTCACTGTCTTGTAATTCTATTTTCCCAGTAGCCACCCCTTCTTCTAGCTTAGCGGCTTGCATGTGCCAGGACATCGAAAAATGTCTTAGACTCTGTCTAGCATTTTTGGCAACGCCAGCATTGGTTAAATCCGTAGGGAAATCTCCACTTATCACCCATAAATCTAGGTTTTTTTCAGTCGTCTTAACAAACCATATCGAGAGAATCGGTGGAAGCGTTTGACACTTCTTTTGGTCGAGCTTTTTAACTCGGTAGCCCTTAGTGTTACAGTAGTTCACTATTTTTACATATTCACTTTGGGACCATTCTTTGAATTTTTTCTCTTGTTCTTGGTGTGAGTTTAACTTGGTTTCTGTCATCAGTATTTCCTTTGCATCTTCATGAGCTTAAAATGCTCTATTCTTCTGTTATAAATCGCGGCTAGACTTTTATCAGGTCGCTAAACTAAGGTATTTTTCGGGTTTCTTCAAGTATTTTTGAGATTTAGCACAACTGTAGGTAGTTCTAGCTTCCCGTCTTTTGCCCGGTAATAAATCCGTTATTAGGCTATTTTTACATCCGTCAAGACATCAGACCAGACTTGGCTTAACCAGTGAGACTGAGGTAACAAGACTAACGTTGTGTGCGTACTAATATTAAACTAGCTATTGCGCGATACCGATGGTATCTTTGCGCCAGAAAATTTGAGTAAATATTTGTTTGTTTTAACGTTCACGCCAGTAACAGTCGGTTCTAAAGTATCGACGATTCCTCGGACTAACATATGAGGAATTTGATTTCGCTAGTGGTTTAGGTAGCAATATTAGAAAGCTGTACATCACAAATTAGAATCCCCCTTTAGCTTGTATTATTTCACTGAAGGCATGAAAATCTAATATTGCTTGTCGTTTACGTTAACGACAAGTAGGAAGTGTAAATTTAGGTGCTTATAACAAAGCTCATCGCTTTAACCGGCTTAAAATCAGTCTAATAACGAAAATGAAGTCTGTAACCAGCCTTTTCAGAATTAGACAGAATCCAAAATGATGGCTTCTCAGAAAGTAGATTCCATCGAAACATAGGAGTATCAAATGGCTGTATTTAACTTAAGAGCATACGACGACCATGAGCAAATTGTATTTTGTCGTGACGTTGAATCTGGTTTAAAGGCTATTATAAGCATTCATTCAACGGCGTTAGGTCCAGCCGTAGGTGGTTGTCGTATGTGGGAATACAATTCAGATGAAGGCGCTTTAATAGACGCTTTAAGACTTTCAAGGGGTATGAGTTACAAGAATGCACTTGCTGGCCTTAAAATGGGCGGCGGTAAATCAGTTATTATTGGAAATTCGAAAACTATGAAGTCCGACGCTTTATTCAGAGCGTTTGGACGTTTTATTGAGAATTTAAATGGTCAATACATTTCCGCAGAAGATGTTGGGATTAACCCTAACGACATGGCAATTGTACATAAAGAAACTAACCATGTTGTTGGACTAGAAGGAAAAAGCGGGGATCCTTCTCCTGTTACTGCCTACGGTGTATTCAAGGGAATGAAAGCTGCGGTAAAACATAAATTAGGCCGTGATGATTTAGATGGTCTCAAAGTAGCCGTTCAAGGATTGGGTCATGTTGGTTACTACCTCTGTGAACACTTAAAGAGTGAAGGCGCTCAACTTATTGTTACAGACATTAACAAAGATTCTGTGGATAGAGTTGTTAGTAATTTAGGTGCTACAGCTGTTGGTACCGATGATATCTACGGCCAAGATGTCGATATTTACGCGCCTTGTGCGCTTGGGGCCTCCTTAAATGATGTCACTTTGCCACAACTCAAGTGTTCAATTGTAGCGGGCGCAGCAAATAACCAGCTTGCAGAGGACAGACACGGCGAGATTTTAAAGAAACAAGGAATACTGTACACACCTGACTACGTAATTAACGCCGGTGGCATTATTAATGTTTCTTTTGAGCACCAACAAGGCGGATACAAGAAACAGGACGCTTTAGACAAAGTAGATGAAATCTATGGTACCTTGTTAGAAATATTTGAGGCTGCCGAAAAAGAGCAAAAAACAACCAACGTTGTTGCTGATGAGTTAGCTAGAAAGCGTATTGCTGACGCTAAACATTAAGTTTATTTAAAATCTAATTGGAATGCGCTGTGCATATGCAGCGTTTTTATTTGACAGCTTTTCGATACTTGTCTATTTTTGTCAGTCTCAGTAGCTGATATATTATTTTTTATTTAAGACCTAGAACTCGAACTTAAATACAACCTCGAGCTGTGGCATAATAAGAAAAAAGGGCAGTACAATGGTTCAGGGATTAAATAGCTTTCGTTTCTTCGCATTCTTTGCGGTATTTTTGTTTCATCTTGATTTCTTTGAATTTGGTTACATGGGAGTACATGCATTCTTTGTATTGTCCGGCTTTCTTTTAACACCTATCATTATCAAGATGAATGAACACCTGCCTACAAAGAGATATTTTATCAACTTCTATGGCAGACGTAGTCTTAGAATATTCCCGCTGTATTTCTTTTATCTAATATTAATTAGCCTAATTGCATATATTTCGATTGAGCACTTCGAATATGACGTTAATAATCGATTAGCCAGAGCGCTTGATCAAATGGTGTATGCGGCGACATATACATATAACTTTTTCGCAATGTCCTCGAGTTATGAACAAACTCAAACCGTTACTCACTTCTGGTCACTAGCTGTAGAAGAACAATTCTACTTGATTTGGCCATTTGTAATTTATTTGATCCACAAGAGCTCTGTAAAAAGAGCATTGCTGATTATTATCGTCAGTGGTCCAATGATTCGATTTCTTCTTGCCCAACTTGTTATGGTTAATAATGGAGCCGGGTTTAATGATGTAGATATGGTGGTGTATTCGTTCACTCTTTCTAACTTTGATGCGTTTGCGATAGGAGGATACTTTGCCCTCTATGGAAAAAACACCAGTAATTTGAAGATTCTAGCTATGTTTCTAGCTCTCGTAGTAATAGGTTTTGTTACTGATTATATGTCTGGAGTTAAATTTGATTTACGCTCATTTGGGTATAGCTCATTCATGAAAGATAGCTACAAATATATTTGGGCATTTAGTTTATTTTCTACTTTATTTGCTTTGATTTTAGTGAATATAAGGGACAAAGTATTTTTGCCAATAATATTTGAGAACAAGATAATCGCTTATCTTGGAAAAATTTCATATGGACTATATGTATATCACTTTCCTCTAGTCTATTTTGTAGGCCACGAATTAAGCCATATTTCTTTTTATGTTCGAGCCCCAATTATTCTTGCCTTAACAATTATAATTTCAGTTTTAAGCTATCATCTATTGGAGCAACGTTTCCTAGACGCAAAAGACAAGTTGTTTCCTCACTAAAGAGGATCTTTTCCATCCCAAATATATAAACTAAGTCAGACTTCTAATCTTACTTAAGATATAGCCGTAACCAACTTATATTTTATCTAAAAAAAGTCTAACTTCAGTTTAATATTCATAAGTTATTTTAGAATATCCATCGTCAAAACAAGTTTTATGGCTTCCGCCACTGTATCTTGTCTGATTTGCTCGCGATTACCTTCTAAATATAGCTTCCTGACTTTCATTTGCTCGCCGTAAGAGCAGGCAATACAAACAGTACCCACTGGCTTGTTTTTAGTGCCACCATCCGGGCCAGCAACCCCTGTTGCTGAAACAGAAATACATTTTGGAAAGTTAGCTAACGCTCCACGAGCCATGGCATCAGCGACTTCCGGAGAAACCGCTCCATATTTATCCAAAGTTTGAGATGTTACATTCACTAATAATGATTTAGCGTGATCACTGTAGGTGATATATCCCGCTTCATACCAAGACGAACTTCCCGAACTGTCAGTTATAGCCTTCCCTAGTGCCCCTCCGGTACAAGATTCAACGGTAATTAGCTTAATGCCTTTGAAAAGGAGTCGAACTGAAAGCTTGGAGATATCGTTTTGCATGCCTTGCCTCAGATAATTGAGCCTTATTCTTGCTCTCGGGTTAACTTATTCAGAGATTATAAAGTAACGGAAGCCTATTTTCAGTGCAGGGTTCAACTAGTGTTTTTTTATGAATATTATAACTAATTGAAACGAAAGGTTTGGTTTACAATTACTTTCGCGTAAAATTCGTTTTTTAAAAAATAGCGATAATAACCGTGACCCAGCCAATACACACGCCGATGATGCGCCAATATTTAGCCATAAAACAAGAATATCCAGATATTCTCTTGTTTTATCGTATGGGTGATTTTTATGAACTCTTTTTTGAAGACGCACAGAATGCTGCTGAGTGGCTGAGTATTACACTTACACAAAGGGGAAAAGCCAACGGTGAACCAATACCTATGGCCGGAGTCCCCTACCATGCTGTCGATAATTACTTAGCTCGATTAGTTAAACAAGGACGATCGGTCGCTATTTGCGAGCAGATTGGTGACCCTACTATTTCAAAAGGCCCTGTCGAACGTAAAGTAGTCAGAGTTATCACACCAGGAACATTAAGTGAAGAGGCATTACTTGATGAACACTCTCAAAATCTGTTGGCGTCAATCTTTTTTGACAGTAAGAGCAAAACCTACGGTTTATCGTGGATGGATATGGCTGCAGGTACATTTTTTTGTAGCGAATTTAAAGAAAAGGACCAACTACTAACGGAGCTGGCTAGACTACAACCGGCAGAACTACTCGCTGAAGCTAATTTCGCTCAGGAATTAAGTAGGGAAAAATATATTATCAAACAGCTAGAGAACTGGCAGTTCGATTACCATCAAAATTTGAAAGATATGTGCCAACATTTTGTAGTTGATAACCTAGATGGATTTGGTTGCAGAGGATTATCATCTGCCGTTTGTTGCGCTGGTAGTGTATTAGCCTATGCAAAGAATACCCAGCAAAGTGCCTTAAATCACATAGGACAGTTACAATTTTTTAGTCATTCTAACATTCTTCATCTTAACCAGTTTACCCGCAAACATCTCGAATTAACTGAAAACTTATTTGCTAACAACGATGTGAGCTTATTCAATGTTGTCAACGATTGTAAAACAGCTATGGGCACTCGATTGCTCAAAAATTGGTTACATGCCCCTCTAGTAGATCCTATAGCTATCAATATTCGGCTCGAGCTTGTTTCAGCACTACTTAACAGTGCTTGTGTTGATGAACTTCAATTGTCTCTTAGTACAATAAGAGATATGCAACGGATTTTAAGTCGCACAGCCTTAGGAACTGCTCGGCCTAGAGACTTAACAGGCTTACGTGAAAGTTTGCAATCTTTGCCAACAATTAGAAACCTTCTTGCTAATCAGGGAATAAATATATTAGAAGAATATTCCCAAAACATAGAGGAACATACTAAAACTCTAGAACTTCTCAATACAGCTCTTTTTGACAATCCACCAGTCATAATAAGAGACGGAAACGTGATTAGAAGTGGTTATAATAAAGAGTTAGATCACCTTAGAATGCTGTCTAACGATGCATCGTCTCTATTGAAAGAAATGGAGATAAAAGAAAAGCATAAAACCGGTATTAGCAATCTAAAAGTCGGATATAACCGCGTACATGGCTTTTTTATAGAAATATCTAAATCGCAGTCTAATCTTGCACCGGTTGAATACACTCGAAGACAAACGCTAAAAAATGCTGAGAGGTTTATAACCCCGGAGTTAAAATCTCTAGAAGAACAAGTACTCTCTGCACAATCGAAAGCGCTAGCGCTTGAGAAGAGCTTATATAGTGTGCTTGTTACTACTCTTCAATTATCTGTAGCCTCATTACAGATAACCGCTGAACAGCTTGCTACTCTAGATGTGCTACAAAGTTTCGCATCTACCGCACTTTCCAATGATTATTCTAGACCTGTATTCGAACAAGGTAGATTTGAAATCGAAAGTGGTCGTCATCCTGTGGTTGAGGCCTATCAAGAAAGCCCCTTTATCTCAAATGATGTTAGGTTGAACCAAGACTCCAAGACAGTGATTATTACCGGTCCTAATATGGGAGGTAAGTCCACTTATATGAGAATGACTGCAGTTATTGCTTTACTGGCTCATTGCGGGAGTTATGTTCCAGCTAAAGCTGCGTCGATTCCAATATTAGATGCTATTTACACCCGAATAGGTGCTTCAGATGACCTAGCAGGCGGTCGCTCAACATTTATGGTGGAAATGAACGAAACTGCCAATATTCTAAACAATGCAACAGAAAATAGTTTAGTTTTACTTGATGAAATTGGCCGCGGTACTAGTACCTATGACGGGTTAGCTATCGCGTATTCAACTCTGGATGAACTTGCACAGACACCATCCCCTTATACATTGTTTGCTACCCATTATTTCGAACTAACTGATATGAGCAAGCATAACAAGAGTATTTATAACCTGCATTTTGGGGCTATTCAGCACGGCGAAGAGCTTGTGCTTGATCACCAAGTACATCAAGGTCCAACAAGTAAAAGTTATGGCATTCATGTCGCGAAGCTAGCTGGAATACCAGCTAGAGTGACCCAAAAGGCAGCACACTATCAAGCTTTATTGGAGTCGAGCCAAAATAGTGTAGTTGTCGATGAGCGCAACCAAGCACTTAACGATAAAGCCGAGGCAAAGAGCTTAGTTCCAATAAAAAATATAGACGAACATAAAGCAGAAAAGCTCGACCCCAGAATAGAAATATTAGAGAATACCGACCCGAACGAATTGTCACCTAAAAAAGCCCTAGAGTTAATCTACTTGTTGACTGAAATACCTATAAACGGAGACTAATTATGACATTTGTAGTGACCGATAATTGTATACTTTGTAAATATACTGATTGTGTCGAAGTTTGCCCCGTAGATTGCTTTTACGAAGGGCCTAATTTCTTGGTGATTGACCCAGACGAATGCATCGATTGCGCTTTATGTGAACCCGAATGTCCAGCAGAAGCAATCTTTGAAGAGGATGACTTGCCTGAAGGCCAAGAGCAATTCTTAGCATTAAACGCGGAACTAGCGCAAAAATGGGAAAATATCACAGAAATGAAGGAACCGCTCCCAGAGTCAAAAAAATGGGACGGGATTAAGAATAAGATAGAAAAATTAGAGCGTTAAACTAGCTATTTCTAGCCACTATTCTATAGTTTGTGAACACCTGAAAATAATCTCGAAAAGGAAACGTATTTAGTGAAAATGGAACAAGAACAAAAGTGTGTAACCATTCACGGTGATTTTGTAAATGCTGCTGAACTTTACAAACAGAATGATGCCGTTTGGACGGAGTTCGGCTCTATTACTTATCAAGAACTAGACAAGCGCTCAAGTGCATTTGCATGCTGGATGTTGAATAATAAACTCGCTCCTAACAAACGAACCGCACTAATACTACCAAAGAGTATTGATACTATCGTCGCCATATTGGGGACACTTAAGGCTGGAAATACGTATGTCCCTTTAGGAGATACATGGCCTGCAAATCGACTAAATGCTATCGTTGAAAATGGTGATTTCGAATTGGTGGTAATGAATAGAGAATATAAAGATGTCGACTTGGGTAACTGTAAACAATTATTTACTTCGTCTAATGAATGGTCTGAAAGTCAAATTTATGCAGATTTACAAGCACTATCCATGGTTCAAATATCCCCCGAAGACCAAGCATATATTTTATATACATCTGGTTCTACAGGGATCCCAAAAGGTGTTTGCGTTTCACATGCCGCCGCTCAATACTTTCCAGAGTGGGCTAAGAAAGAATTTAATGTCGATTCGACTCACCGCATTGCATCTATTGCACCATTTACGTTTGACTTATCAACTTTCGATTTGTTTACAGGGCTTGCAAGTGGTGGTTGTGTGTATATTGTGCCAGAGAAATACAAAATGTTCCCTTCTAGACTATCTGGCTTCTTGGAAAAACATAAAATTACCACTTTGTATGCAGTACCATCCACTTTAACTCTTTTGTTGCTGAATGGAAATTTAGACAAACGAGATCTTAGTCACTTAAAGGCTGTACTCTTCGCTGGAGAAGTCTTTCCTATAGCTATGTGTCGACAATTTAGAAAGTTCTTACCAGTAGATGCACAGTATTATAACTTGTATGGCCCAACAGAAACTAATGTTTGTACCTATTATGATGCGAGCGTTGTACCGGAAGGTGATGAAAACTTACCGATCGGATTACCATTACCTGGCACCACTTCTTTTATAGACAGTGGTCCTGATGATGAACCTGGTAGTGGTGAACTTTGTATATTTGGGCCAACTCTTATGAGCGGCTATTGGGGAAAACCTAACAAGAACGCCCTTTACTGGACCACTCTCCCTAGCGACCCCACAAAACAAGCCTACCGAACTGGCGATATAACATATCAAGATGATAAAGGTAATTGGATTTACAAAGGTAGAGCCGATAAGATGGTTAAAATATGGGGCTACCGTGTCGAACTCGGTGAAATAGAAAGCGCTATATTAAAATATCAAGGCGTAGAACTATGCGCAGTAGTAAAACGTGACAAAGCAAAAAATTTGGGTGAAGAATTAGTCGCCTTTATAACAAGAACTGAAACAAATGCTGAAAAAGTATTAGATCACACTGATTTGTTTAAACATTCTAAGTCTTACTTACCTCATTATATGGTACCATCCCACATCTATGAGCTTGAGTCATTCCCGGTGAATAACTCGGGTAAGGTTGATCGCCTCAGTCTTGAGAAAACAGCTCAGGATTACGTTACACCGAATTAGAAATTAATAAATTATTCATGGAGAATTAGGATGTCAAAAATAACAACTCAAGAAAGAATTAAAGGCTTGATCGTTGAAAAAGTATTAGTTGGAGTCGATCCAAATGATATCAAAAATGATTCAGAGTTAGTAAGCGAACTCGGACTAGACTCAATTCAAATTATCGGATTGATCGGTGGGTTAGAAGAAGAATTCGATATCGTATTAGAAGATGACGATTTGGATTTTGAGTTGTTCTCAACTATTGATAGCTTAGCGAAATTGGTCGACGCTAAACTTGGTTAAATTTTACTAGTATGGTATTTGTATAAAAAAGCCTGATAGAATATTTCTATCAGGCTTTTTTAATTTATTCTTTAATATGTAATATTCAATTCTATACCCAAGAAATTACTGACATAAGATATCTTGTTCTGTTAAATCATCGTAAGTACCGTTTCTAATGTTTTCAAGTCCTTTCACTGCGCTAGCATAAGCCAATTTAACATATCGTCTTAATATTAGAGCCTTTCGTTCATTAACTTCAGATTCCTCTACTAACAAACAACCAATTTGAATGGAACAATAAAGATCCACTAGTTCCTTAGCCGCAACATCTCTTGACGCTTTAACCAAGCTATCTTTAAGTAAATTTTGATAAGTGCCATACATTTTGTACATCAGACGAAGTTTCTCTAAAGAGGTTTCTCGCTCATCATCAAACTGTTTTTCTAATACTGTAGTAAAGAAATCGCGAAGTAAATCTTGCTGGGCACCTTTAACTGCTCCTATTACTTGAACTTGTGAAGTGCCTTCATAAATATTGGTAATTCTAACGTCTCGGCACAACCGTTCGATTTTGCCTTCTTTTGTGTAACCCGCACCACCATGTACTTGTAGAGCATCAAAACATACTTTATTTGCTACTTCAGTCACGTGATACTTAACCATCGGTGACTGCATCTCAAGTAGTCGCGTGACTCTTGCTAATTCTTTTTCTAAGACTTTGTCGGGAGTCTTAGCCTTTTTAAAATGCTCAACCCTTTCTTCTAATTTATTTTTTAAGTCTAGATTCTGAACTGTCGAGTATAGCAGCGATCGCGAGCTCTCTATTTGTACTCGCATATTGATTAAAAGGTTACCGACAGCCGGTTTATTATAAATTTTTTCTCCGAAAGCTATTCTTTCATGAGACCATTTTAAGGCCTCTCTATAAGCTTCTTCCGCAATTCCCAACGCTTGAGCTGCAACACTAAATCTTGCATGATTTAGCGTATGCAATACTTGAATTAATCCGAATTTTCGTTTGCCTATTAGCTGAGCTGGAGCATCTTCGAAGTGCAATTCACAGGTAGGGGATGCATGTAGTCCCATTTTATCTTCAATGCGACCAACAGTTACTTTATCGCCTCCATGACAAGCAAACATACTAAGACCAAATAAATTATTAGTGTTTGGTTCAGAACGAGCAAGTACTAATAATACATCGCCACAACCATTAGAGATAAAGCATTTCGTCCCTCGTAAAAACCACTCTCCATTCTCATTTTGATAAGCTTTTAATTTTGCGTTTTGAAGATCAGAACCTGCATGTGGTTCAGTGAGCACCATTGCTCCAATGTGTTCACCAGTACAGTACTTTTGCAAGAAGTGATCACCCTGCTCTTTTGTGCCAAACTTTGCAATCGCTTCACCCACATCCTGGTATCCAAATAATGTCATTAGTGATGCATCTGCCTGAGATAGCATTTCAACCATCATTGTATAGATTGTTGCTGGAATATTACCACCACCGAATTCGCGAGGCAGTAATACGCCCATTAGTTCAGACTCCGACAATTTTTTGACTGACTCAATAGTCCCTTCAGGATATATAACTTGCCCCTTCTCCAGTCGTGCACCCTGATGGTCGTTAGCGGTCGCTCTTGATTCAAAATAATTGCCTGAAAGATCACCTACTAATTCAAGAGCAGCATGATAATACTCCAGCGCCTCCTGATAATTTGACGGAGCAGTATCATATTCTTTACTTTGATTATAGTTGTCTTCTAAAATCTCAACGGTCGTCTCTAAGTTGAGGCGACTAAATTGAAACTCTAAGTCATTATTGTCTGTAAAAAAGTTTGGCATATATGGATTTCTTTCTAGTTAGAAGCCAACATTCTCTTTTTAGAGAGGTGCGCTAATTTATAAATTTAATGGTGTATTTATTGCTCATCCAAACGAAAAATGGGAACTAACTGTTCCCATTTTACTTAGACTAATACTCCGACAGGCCTACCAATATGTTTCATCAGGATTAGTCAAGTCAGTACCAAATGCTGCTTTGCCCAAATAAAGTAAGCACTCATCGCTAGTCGCAGGCATTAGCCCGCCACATCTGGATTCCCTATAATATCTTTCTAGTGGCATAAATTTAGCGATGGTACTTCCACCACATAATCGAATGGCATCAGATGTCAATGATGGCCCAAGTTCGCTCACTATGAATTTTGATTGATGAATCGCTGTATTAGCTTCAACCGAACCAGGTCTTTCAGACACGAGCTTGGCCGCTCTATATACACTCGCCCTTGCTGATTCAACCTTGACATACAATTCGCCTACTTTATGTTGAATTCGGCTATCTGAAGATAACGGTTCTTGTGTACCAGGGATATTTCTGTTCTTTAGGTAATTGGTTAAAAATTCAAATGCCGCTGTGCAGATGCCTAGATATACCCCAACATAACCTCCAACCAACCAATGTGGTTCTCGCGCTACTTTAAACAATGCCATACCTTCGTTACCTAAAAATAAGGATGATTTAGGTACAAAGCAATCTTCGAAGTAAACAGGGTTAGTTGAAGTAGCTCTCATCCCTAGTACGTCCCAGGTAAATTCAACTCGAGCATTTGGATTTTCTTTTTCGACAATTAAATACGATATTGCTGGTACATCGGATGAACTATCTTCCTTCTTTGCGGCGACTACATAATAATCAGCATACCCAGCCATAGAAACCCAGTTTTTAACACCATTGATTACAAATCCATCTTCAGTCCGTTTGTAAACAGTTTTCATTTTACTTAAATGTGCACCTATACCCGGTTCAGAGGACGCAGACGCAAAAAGTTTTTTATGAATGATTGCTTGGTCGTATACCCAGTTGATGAAATCGTTCATCTTCTTACCACGACTACCACCGATACCATCTATATTTAACTCTGCAAGACTCCCAACTGCAATGTTATGCATATTGAAGGTAAGACCTGTGGACGCATCTCCTTTTGCGATTTGCTCTAATGCCCGAGTATAAGTTAAAAAATCGGCTCCCATTCCTCCACGATCTTTTGGGATCATGATACACAATAGATTGTGGTCTTTTAACTCCTGAAAATTTTCTTCTGGAAAACTTCCCTCTTTATCGTGTTTAGCGGACCTTTTGGCAAAACCTTTACCTAATTCACCACAGAGTTCAATAATCTGTTCGTTGGTCATTTCGGTTGGTGGAATTTCTTTAAATTTCTGGGTCATAATCTTCCCTAACGATTTTATGGTTATTTAATATCAAATTATAGCGGCACAATTTCGGCTTGACCAATAAAATCAAACGCTGAATGGTCAACATCTAGTGAAACCTGTGATTAATATGTGAACTATGTCACATTACCGCTAGTTGTCCTAATGCTTTTGAATACATAATATAGGCCATTACAAGATATCTAACTCTAGCATGAATTCTTAAACTGAAGCTATCGCTTGACAGATGTTTGATAGAAACTATAGTTGCCTTTTGTACGTTTAGCTAGAAATCAATACAATTGCCATAATGAAAATAATTCTCGACCGAGAGCTACAATCTGACATATTCAACTTACTATTGCCCGAAGAAGTTCGTTGGTTTATAACGGAGGGTGTTCCTAGCAAATTTCAATTGAGTCATGCTGAAGTATCATTGACTAATAAGATGAGTCGAAAGCGATTAGATGACTTTCGTGCATCTCGTTATTGTGGTCAGCAAGTATTAAGGCAATTATCAGTTTATGACTTTTCGTTATTAATTAATAATTTAAGAGCGCCAGCCTGGCCTAGAGGTATAGTTGGAAGCCTTAGCCATTGTGAATCTGTTTGCGTTGGTGTTGCTGCTAATGAGAATAGTATACTAGGGATTGGAATAGATATTGAAAGAAGCACCCCTATTAATGAAAGCTACCTTAGTATCATTTGCACTGAAACTGACAAGCTCGCAATTGAAAAACAAAATGACCCATTATCAGCTGCCAAAATACTGTTTAGCATAAAGGAGTCCATTTTTAAGTGTCTTCACCCTCGTTTTGAGCATTGGATCGACTTCAAGGATGTTGATGTATTCTTGGATATGGCTAATAGTAGATATACTGCAAAACCTTGTGGTGATTTCGCAGAACAGATTAAAATAGAAACGATTACTGGAAGATGGTATCAAGATCGCGATTGGGTGATATCCAGTTGTTGGCAAAATAGTAAATAGTATTAAGGAATGCAGGATGAATGAGTGTATGACGAGTGGTTTAGGAATGTTCAATAAGATAAGTACCATATGACCGCGGTGTTAAAATGGTGTTTTGTTAAAAGTCCTTTAAGCGAAAGCCAAAAGAAAGAATGGCAAACGTTAGACGCCAAATCAACTACATTATCTGCTAGTGGTACGTTAGTATTCGCAACGCATGCCCACCTATTCATGCCAGAAAGTAAGGTCTTTTACGCACTCGGATACTGCGATAATGAGTTAATTACTGCACTACCTTTGACGATAAAATCACATGAAGGTCTTTCTCTTTCTTATAATTATCTACAGGTTGCTACCCATGACCATTTGGATTATTTCATTGCTTCAGGACAAAGTAACCTGTATGAGTTAAACCTTAGAGAGCAAGATTTACTTACTAGCTTGCTAGTAGCTTGTAAGAGAGAAATTCAGGGTTGGGATGTATTTTTCTCTCGTCGGTGGTTTTTCAGTCAAACGATTCCGAAAAAACTTAACAACCAATCTTATTCCAGACAAACAGCATACTTTGATTTACAGCGCTCTGATAAAATCGAGTCACTGCTACCCAAAAAGTTACTAAAAAACATCAATCGATTTGAACGTAAATTACTCGAGGATAATAAATCTCTTGAGCTTAGAGCCGATAAAGACGCGAGTTATATTTTGGATTCACTTAGTCACTTTTATCGTTTAGAATCTTCTGGCTGGAAAGGAAAAGCAGGGTCGGCGATATCCAAAAATATCCATATACAAGAATTCTATGATAACTGTTGGAAAGAATTTGCCTCTACCAATTCAGGTATTGTGTTTCTGCTTAACAGACAAAATGAAACTATTGCGGCAGGTATCGCATACGTTCATGGAACGACTATTTATCTGCACAAAATCACATATGATGAAATACTCTCTAAGAACAGCCCCGGTTCAGTGCTTGTTAAGCATATTGTACAGTATGCTCTTGACGAACCAAGTATCAAGCGAATATGTTTTAATACTAATCCACCCTGGATTCATCGGTGGCACCCACAAATAGATGAGATGGCGGCCGTACATGATTTCAACAACAACTTTAAGGCCGTGATTATTGGTTTTTTAGTCCGTGGCTATTATGCACTTAGAAACTTAAAAATGAGGTTCAAATAAAACATGAAGAATAGCACTGTTCTACTTTCAGAGGATCTCAAGAGTAAAATATCGTTAGCAATCCAGCAGGATATTCAAACCAACAAAGAGCTCGAATTACAATATAAGATAATTTATGACGACGATAGACGAATCTACAAAATCAAAGTCGTAGGGCAACCTAATTTCTATGTTTTAAAAGTTAGAGGTATAAAGGTTGTAAAACAGCAAGATCATGATCTCGCAGATTTAACTAAAGAATATAATTTGTTAGAAGCAGCTTGGAAATCTGCAAAAGGAATGACAACTGGTTTTTCTATGTCTAAACCCCTACAGTTATGGTTGGAAGAAAAAGCAATGTTAATGTCTGGCTGCGCCGGAGAAAACTTTAATGATTTTTTCAACAAGAATATTTTCAGGTGGACGTTTAGTATTAACGAGTTATCACGTGGTATTCACTGCTGTGGTACCTGGCTTGGGAACTACCATTTTCTCGCCAGCGAAAACTCGCCGTTAGACCAACAATTCTCAAATCGCCAATCTAATCTGAAACGAATGCTTGATTTCTTAGCGGGTAAACAGAGACACAAATTATCGAATTTGCAGCTAGAAAAAATCAGTCAGAAATTCTCCGATTTAACGAGTACAGAGTCTGAAGGCCCAATTGCTCAAGTGCATGGAAACTTCGCCTATCGGAATGTACTGTACAATAAACAACAAACTAATCTAGTCGATTTCGAAGATGCACACTACGAGCATGTTGCATTTGATATTGGACAATTTATTGCGGAAATACAGTTTAAATCACAATTCCCATGGTTACGACACAGAACTGAACATTTGATCGACCGGTTTTATACTGGTTACAGCTCAAAATGTATTATCCAACCTAGCATCACTAAGGCATACATCGGGTACCATTTAGTGGTCCATCTATATGAACACTGTTCTCGTAAAACACCATCAGGATTTTCCAAGTACATTCTTGGGTATAGAATCAGGTTTCTTAGTAAATTAATTGAAAAATGGTTAGCATAAATAAATCGAGGCTAATTCAATCTATTGCAAGTCTAGAATTGAGACAGACCATGGAATGCCCAATAAACGTACGGTTGGTATATTTTTAGGGTACAAGTCAATTCTAATTGAGTTCGAAAATATGTATCCAATTGCCTTCACTGACAAAAACTAACTCGCCATTTGGCCCAATTGTAACACCTTCATATTGCGGTGCTCCGTTTAAACTTAATGTTGAACGGATTGCTCCCGTATCTGGGTCTACTTGCATTGCAGTTTTGGATTGCTGACTTACTATTATTAGGTTATTGGTTCTCTCATCGTAAGTCATTCCTGCCAAGTCTCGAGCATTACTCGCAAAAGC
>JAHRVB010000229.1 GCA_019090895.1 Kangiellaceae bacterium | reverse complement strand
TCAGCGACTTTTTATCCCACTTGGCGGTTAAATGGAATGTTTCACCTTCAACTCAGAATCAAGCTTTGTGTGCTTTAGTTTTTCTCTATAAACATGTGATCAAAAATCCTTTAGATGACAATATTTGAAAACCTGGGGTCAGATCCTGAGCGATCCCCAGGTTTCCTAGGTCATTTTGATTGATCTGCGAACATCTACCCAGCAAAAAAACACAGTGTTTGGTTCTACAGGAAAATCATTATGGCTGTCCTGATATTATAATACTTCTTTTTCCAGCGAGATAACATCATCGGATGAATATCGAGACCCTCTGCGACCTGCTGGACTTGAATACCATCCTGATAACTAAGCTTCACCGCTTTGACTTTAAAATCTTTCGTATATTGCCATGTCTTATTCGGCTGATTGTACTTTGGAATTTTCGACACTGCTTCAGTTAGGTAGAAGTGTTTACTTTAGCGGGGGAAGATCAATTTTCGATAACGGTGTCTTGTTATACGAGTCTTCCTTACTCACTCAAACCCTCCAAATAGATATATTGAGAAATGGATAATTCCTAAGATCAGAATAAAAGAAAGTGCATATTTATAAAGCTCTTTGCGATGATAATTTCCTTCTGCGTTGAAGATCCGACTAGAAAATAATCCCCAATTGTCTTTGTCTATACAGTTATTCCACATTTTCACAATACTAATCATTGCCTTAATCCCAAGATAGAACATAAAAATGGCAAAGGGCATTCCTAGAGCTACTCTTGCATCTCCGCTAAGTGAAGTTAACCAATCCAGCATGATATTTCCCGGAGCATATTCGTATAACGACCGCAGCAGCGGCATTTTGTGAGCAGCGAAGCAGCGAGTAAAATGTCGCGCTGCCTGCGCTTGTTAAGAGCTCTAAACTTCAGCGTAAGACCGAAAAACATTTACTAATACCTGCACTAACGGAATGGTAGCAATGAAGAATAAAGTTAAGTTCAATTTGTCTTTTGTTTCCTTTTCTTTTAACACGATTCCGCTAGATATCATTGATACAACAAAAAGCAGGAACATGACATTAAACAAATTTATTGTGACATT
The DNA here is from genome assembly GCA_019090895.1 of Kangiellaceae bacterium. Classification (GTDB taxonomy): domain Bacteria; phylum Pseudomonadota; class Gammaproteobacteria; order Enterobacterales; family Kangiellaceae. The sequence continues at coordinate 8,185 of JAHRVB010000229.1, read as the reverse complement.
ACTAATTTCATCGAACGTCCAATTACTAAGACTGCCGCTTTCAATGCGATATACAGTCCAATGAATATAAACAAAAAGAACACAAGTAACTAGTAGAGTTGTATCTGATGTTAATTTTACCCTTTCATACTTTTGCTTTTAACGCCGCGCTCACCGACTTTTCCGGTGCAACGCTTTGATAGATCTCTGTTGTTTTATTGTTTATTCGAGACTGCACCTTTAATCGCTCCAGTTGCAGCTAGGTTCATTAATCGACGAAACCTCGGACATTCTAAGTGACTAGGAGCTTTACAATCAGCGGCATGTTGAAGACCATCACGCATTTCTACTAACCTTTAAATAGTTTTATCCAGTTCACTGGCTTTTCTCAGCAACAAATCCCGATCAATATTAGGGTTTTCTTCAGCTCCTAATATACTCGCAATTTCTTCCAACGAAAACCCTGCAACGCGACCCAGTGCAATCAATTCAAGGCGCTCTATTACACCTACCCCAAAACTCGGCGTATAGCTTGCCTTCGAAAGCGTTGATGCAGGAACACCAGATTGTGTAGCAACTTGAGATATTTCCATAACACCCCTTGACTTAAAGTCAACTTGAAGTTGTACACTAACAGTACATTGAAATTAAAACCAGTAATGGAGTAGTCATGGATAACTTAGTTTTTGTAATATTAATCGGAACTGGAGCAACTGTAGTGATGGACCTATGGTCTTTGCTGAGGAAGCACTTGTTTTGCATTCCACCGACTAATTGGGGGATGGTGGGGCGTTGGATATCTCATATGAGGCAAGGGCAATTTCGTCATTTCACTATTGCAGTATCTACCTCAATTCGCGGTGAGCAATTCATTGGATGGACGACCCACTATTTAATCGGTATAGCCTACGCAGGGCTATTAATAATTACCTGTGGAAAAGCATGGATCCATAACCCTTCGATTGGCCCAGCACTCGCAGTGGGTATTGCCACAGTTGTCGCTCCTTTTTTTATATTGCAACCAGGAATGGGGGCAGGTGTTGCTGCATCCCGAACACCCAATCCCAACTCTATCAGGCTACAAAGCATTATTAATCATGCAGTATTTGGCTTTGGTCTATTTCTATCGGCTGTGGCAATAAAATTTATTTATTCGATATAAATACTGAACACAATAATGCATAGGAAAGAGTCAGGAGGCGAATTTGTTGCAGGACTTTATGTCGATAAGCTTAGATCTAACAGCAACATCAGACGCCAGCGGATCTTATCATCGCGCGTCATATTTCTTGAACGTGAAATCGAGGTTAATTTAAATCCATAAATAAATCAATCAGTTATGGTTTTAAGCAAGCCAAATGACTCGGCCAGATCACGCTTTATTTTGATTTAGCTTGCTGAAAAGCCTGCTTAAATTTGCATATCTTATTTTGAGATAGCGATTGAAATTCAATCTGTTATGTTCGAGTATCAATGCAATTTCGACTATTTGCTGCACTTCGCGCGCGTGAAAAAGGGTATGAAAGCTTGGTATCGTTTCATCTCAAGCGGTAATTTAAAAGTCATCATAGCTTGAGCAACCTTTATATTAATTGTGCTAATTGTTTTGAATCGGTGGTCAATAGAGATGAAATATAAGCGCGCGATAGGCGCTAACTCAGCACATAATGGGAAAGCGGCACGTCGTAGACCTTTTCGAATACAATTAGCTTTTTTATACTTTCATTCGATAATAGCTTTCCCTTGTTTAAAAGAAGTAGCCCTTGGCCATTTGAACAATCACGGCTTAAAACCATGCCTGACCTTAACGCTTTAGTGCTCAATTTTCTTTCTTTGCTTTGTGAATTCGATTGTTCTACTTCAGATGTTATGTCGGCAAAAAGATTAACCAGTTTTTCCTCGTATTTGTAACCGGCGTATCCTATTAAATAGTCGACGCTTTATTATTTCTATATCGGTTCCCGCCGAGATGAACCGATTAGGGGAGAGTATACTTTATAGAATCCCATACATTATCTCTCTAGTATTTGGTCGAATTTAGAGCGAACGAATTTTCGATAACGAAATTTTTTTTCGAGGATGAACCTCTCCGCATTCTGTCCAATGCTTATACTCCTCCATGATTCTTCCAAAAATTAAATCTAGTCCGAACGAGAGAAGTGGTTTTAATAGTTTTGCCCACCAGACTAACTGTATATTTATATGTGCCACCAAACGTGAACGATTCGTTCCAAGCGCTATGACTTGCCATTGATTTGTTCCATCCTCAATAAATATAGGCTTATTTACAATGATTTTGTAAGTGCAAATCCTCGAAACGGAATCATACTTAGTTATTTCTTCGGTAATTGAGTTGTTATGGTTTATGCAAACTCGGTGGCTTCCTACTCCAACTTCACTTTTCATATATGAGTGGGTCAACACACTTGTCCACTTTCCCATGTCGCCAAATTGCTCAGCAATGACTTGCCACGCGTAGTCAGCCGAAGTATCCAAATTAATTTCATAACTTTTTTTCATACTTTATCACTCGCTTTTCGAATAGTATTCTCGCTACTAAAAGGAAATAAGAGAAGATATATTTAAGATGGGTCGTGGTCAAATTAAACGGCTGTTTCAATCAGTTCAATCAATATCATCGAAGACATGGAACGAATCTTATTCTCTCGTACCACTGACCAAACGACACATAGGTCAATGCTAAGTTTCGTAATGCGCTATCTACATTACAACTCACTTGCAACAAATTAAACATTTCGATTGAAACAAGTTTTACAATTTAATTAGAAAACAATTTATTCTATGGTGAGCTTTGTTAAATACGCTTCTAGCTATCCTGCAATACTCATGTCCTTCTTTGCCTGAGTGTTTGTATTGATGAACTTCTATGAACGCCCGTTTTTATCCAACATCAGATTTCGCTAGTGAGAATATATTTTCTTAATTCTATCTATCGGCCCCTTCGCAATCGATTCTTTGAGAAGTCATTTGCAGTCACTTCTTGCTTAAATTCATAATCGTGCCAAGTCATCTCTGTACTCTTCATGGTCTGATGATTTGTAACTACCATTTTCATGGGTCGCCAATATTGTTCTAAGAATCGTTAATAGTCAGAATAAACAAGCGTTTTCAACAAACTATTCTTACGATCATAGAAATCAGTCTTCTGATTCCGATATTCCTTTTTGTCTATCCAAACCATTAGTCGTTTATAACCAGAATATTCATAGCGCGGTTTGTATTCGATAACAAAACACTCGATATTATTAATAGTTTCATCGTATTGATATTGGTAACTGTATTTCTCAATTTCAAATGACGATATATCCTCAAAAGCGAATTCGCTTCCAACGAAAGGTCCCGATTTATTAGTCGTACTGATTCGTTTAACTCGTTTTATCGAAGGTAAGTATATCCACTGTTGGTCTGGGATTGTCGCGTGTGAATAAGAAAGAAAAGCTGTTCCTTTTATGTCCGCTGGTCGTTCAAATATGATTAAGTTCTTATCGCCATCATTGTCAATCTCTAATGTTTTTACTTTTAGTTCTCTTACTGATTCTTCACCTTGACTATTTTTAAGTCTCATAGTTAATGAGGAAGCTGAGTTTCCCCAACCCAAATCTCGAAGTTCCGATTCTTTGACAATTTCTTCTGCCTTACCTTTTCTTGCTTCAAGTTCTAAGATTTCATCTCTCCCTTGCACGTTTGTCACGAACAGGCATATTGTGGTTATTGTTAGTGGCCATATGTTCATGATTTTTCCTCGTCGAATTTCATTAGAAGTGGTGGCAAGAGTAAGAAATCTATTAATAATGCGAGCCCAATTGTACCGGCAGTGAGGGCGCCCATATCAGCGTTTAATTTAAAAACAGAAAGTGAGAGTACTAAAAACCCGGTAACCAGCACAGCGGTTGTTACCAACATAGCAGGACCGACAACATCAAAGGCATATCGGATAGCGTCTTGCGAATTCATCTTTTTGTCGCGGCGAGCACGCAGGTACTTACTCAAGAAATGCACAGTATCATCAACAACAATTCCTAAGGTCATTCCCACTACAGGCGCGAGCGATAAGCCAACTTTCCCGACTAATAGCCCCCATGCTCCAAAGGCCATTGCGACAGGAATTAGATTAGGAATCAAACTCGTCACCCCAATTTTCAATGAACGAAAAGTTAGCACTAGGATAAAGGAAATTAGCACTAGGGCGATTACTGCCCCTCCTAACATACTACGTGTGTTACGTTGACCTATATGAGAGAACATCAAGTTAGTACTCGCAGCGCTAAAGCTAACTTCTGGAGTATGCCGCTTTAACCAAGTACCAAATCGCTGTTCTAACTCCAGCATTTGCTTCGAGGTGACAGCTTCGAACGAAACGACTACTCGGGTAGCCGACTTCTTAACGTTAAGCAGGTTATTTAAGTCTAATCCGTATGGCAAGGACATTTCATACAATAATAGATACTGAGCTGCTTGAGATTGCTGTTCTGGAATTCTATACCAGTTCGGGTCGTCACCGTGCAAACTCTTATTCAATCGTTTTAGAGTATCTACTATGCTAGTGACGTGTGCTACTTCTGGTTGTAACTCTAGATAGTCGACAAATTTTTTAACTTTTCCAATAAAGTTAGGGTTGTTGATACCTCCGTCCTTTCCTGAATCTAAAGAGTACTCGATACGATTAGGACCAATAAGATGCTTTATTGCGTAGTCTGTGTCTTGTCTAATATGAGTGCTCGTATCAAAGTATTTAACAAAATCATCATCAAGTTCATTACTAGGAATTTGGCTAATAAATAAAAGCGTTATCCCGACAGTAATCCACAATAAATAACTTCGCTTATGAATAACCCAATTACTAAATAAGAGGACGATATTATTTTTAATATCCTTTTGTTCCGCTCTAAAATTTCGTTTTATATTGATTGGCAGCACAGCGAGCATTGCTGGAAGTAAAGTGATGGTCAAAACAAAAGCGGCTGTCACACCAACGGCTACGATATTTCCTAAATGAACCAACGGAGGTACCTCAGAAAAGTTAAGCGCCAAGAAACCAAGAACAGTTGTCAAAGTTGTAATTAAAACGGGTTGAAAGTTAATTCGCATACTTTCAGTAATGGCCTCAAATTTGGTTATCTTTTGTGTAACATCACTTCGAAGCACATACAAAAATGTCATTAATAAGTGGACAGAGTCGGCTACTGCCATCGTCAGTATAATATTTGGAGCTGACGCGGATGGTGGTGAAAGTTTAAATCCGAACCAACCGAAGGCTCCCATCCCGACCATAATTGACATAAATATTATTACTGTGGTCGTAAAGGTCGCGCTGAAACTACGCATTAACAACCCGATTCCTACAATTATCGTTAAGAACATGAGTGGCACTAATTTAGTCATGTCGTTTTTTGCATTGTCTCCGAAAGCATGATTAAACATAACTATTCCCGCCAATCTGACTTGCAGGTTTGAGTCTTTCTCTCGAAGCCTTTCAGCAAGTTGTAGCGCAAATCCTGCAACTTCGGGAACTTCCGCGGATGACTTTTTGGGCAGGTGTACAGTAACGTTCACACCGGTAATCGAAGTTTCGTCATTTATCAAGCGCTTGTACAAACTAGCTTGATTAAGAGATGTAATCCGTAATTGTTGAAGCTCGCTGTCCGACAATTCATGCGGATTGCGTACAAGAGCCTCAACCACTAGCTCATCACCATTAGCTCGAGTGTGTTGAAAATTGGTAATTGAATCTACTCGTTTGGAGTATGGAGTTTGCCAAGCTTGTTCAGTCAACCACTGGATACTCTCAAGAGTATTGGCGGTAAACACTTCACCGTCCTTAGGACTTATAATAAATAATATATTGTCTGATTTGTCGTAGGTGTTTTGCAACTTTTCAAAGTCCAGCATTTGCGGATTGTCGCTAGAAAAGAAGGCTCTGTAATCAGTAGTAAATCCTAGATAGCGCATCCCACTGGCAGAAAAGCCAACCCAAATTAAAGTGAGCAAAATCACAAGCCAGCGCCAGCGGATCATAGAATTCGTAAAAGTTGTAACCATAAAGCCCACCTTATTAGTTTTAAAGCGCTTCCTCTCGAATCGGTTGCATAATACAACTACACATAGTTAATCATTTAATGTTGCATTATGCAACATCTAAATTGAAATTTAATTTATAATGAGGTGGGCAACTTAAATCGCGATATTTTTAATAATAGAATTCAATGTTCTAATTGTGATTTCAATATCGGCGTCAGCTATATTATCGATAGACCTAATCACCATTTTTTGTATAAGAGGAAGTAAAGTATTTTTGAGAATTATCCCTTTCTTAGTCAATATTAGCCTCTGCTGCCTAGCATTTTGAGGATGTGGTTTTCGAATCACCCATCCTCTATTGAGCATCCTATTTAGTAATCGCGTAATATTTGTCTTCTCTTTCAATGACTTAAGTATCAGATCAGATTGGTCGACACCTTCATCAGATATTAGAAAAAGAGTTATGAACTCCTCTGGAGTTATTTCATAACCATTATTCCTGAAAACAGATTTCATCGCAGTCTTAAATGCATAACTGGCATGATGCAGGGAAAATCCAATAGTGTCTTCAATGTTAAACATTTTTTGCAACTCATCGATTTATGTAGATTAGGGACCTGCGTATTTAACTATGCAGATTAAAACAACTGTTGACAATAGCAACCATGGTCTTTAACATCAGTCAACAGATGCATTATACAACAAAATTATTGTTGGAATAAATTGAATGGAGCAAACAATGTTAATCGTTATAATATATGCAAGCTTATTGACCATAGTCATGTGGTTACCTTACTTTATCGCATGGGTGCCAACAAAAGGTGTTGGTTTATTGCTAAGCGGAAACCCAAAACCGGTAACGAAATTCGAAACTCCTGATTGGTCAAATCGATTACAACAAGCCCACCAGAATGCGATTGAAAATTTGCCCGCATTTATAGGTGTTTGCATGGCATTGGAACTTAGTGGTAAGACGAATGATTTATTGAACAATATAGCGTGGCTATATGTAATATCTAGAATCGTGCATTATTTCTGTTATGGTTTAGCCATTCCGTTGCTTCGGACCGTGGCATTTATGACAGGATGGGGAGTGACAATTTATCTCGGTGCCCAAGTAATCTTTTAGCTGCTTGGCAAAGTGATTGAAACTATTCTTCAATATAATATGTATTGAGTTATCTTTGCTAACTAAATACATGATAAGTCAGCGGTACGTCGTAAACCTTTTCGAACGCAATTAGCTTTTTTATACTTTCGTTCGTTAATAGCTTTCCCTTGTTTAAAAGAAGTAGGCCTTGGCCATTTGAACAATCACGGCTTAAAACCATGCCTGATCTTAACGCTTTAGTGCTCAATTTTCTTTCTTTGTTTTGTGAATCCGATTGTTCTACTTCAGATACTATGTCGGCAAAAATATTAACCAATTTCTCGTCGTATTTATTTCCAGCCTCTGCCAATAAATAATCGACAGCCTTCTTATTACAATAGCGCTTTCCGTCGAATCGACCTGACTGTAATAAAAAGTAGTCTTTAACGATTGCTAACACCTTACTACCAACAGGAATTTCCTCTAGAGCCAACTGATTTGGCGCACCGCTTCCGTCGATGTATTCACAATGCTTTTCAATAATTTGGGCGGTTTCATTGAAGTTGGGGATGTCGGCTAAAACACTAGCGCCTATTGTGGTATAAGCAAGCAACTTATCCAGTTCTTCAGGAGTTAGCTGAGATTGAGGAGTTGCCAGTAATTGCTCTGGCATCGCAAGCTTACCTAATTCAAAAAGCATCGCTGAAAAATAAGTTTGCCTCACGATGTATTCGCTGAACCCAGCCTTAGTGGCCAACTGTTGGACCAATATCGGCAATTCTGGGTAATCCTTGGTCAGCATATATTCTTTGGTACTCATCGCATGTGATAGCAGCTTTATGACTGACTCATAGCTACTGCTGAGTTCTTTGTAAGCTTCATCTAACATACCTTCTGTTTGTTTAAGCTCACTCACTCTATCGGCGACTTTTACTTCTAGTTCTTTATTCCAATCTCTTAGTTTTTTATTCTGGCTATGAGTCAAAAGAAGCAATCGTTCCTTTTCTTTTTCTAAATGGCTTATTTTTAAAAGGGATTTGATTTTGAGCTTTAAGTCGAATTCGTCCCAGGGTTTAC
>JAHRVB010000228.1 GCA_019090895.1 Kangiellaceae bacterium | reverse complement strand
TTATTAATTTTTGATGAGGTCATCACCGCGTTTGGCCGTATGGGAAGTAATACAGGTGCGGAAGAATTTAGTGTTGTACCGGATATTATGACAGTTGCTAAACAGTTGACCAACGGCGTCATTCCAATGGGAGCTGTTATTGCGAAACAAGAAATTTATGACACCTTTATGGATACCACAGCGCCTGATTACATGGTCGAACTTCCCCATGGCTACACTTATTCAGCTCATCCGGTCGCCTGCGCCGCAGCGATTGCAACATTAGATATACTCGACAAGGAAAAACTACCGGAGCGTGTTAAATCGATTGCCCCCTACTTTGAAGAATTACTGCATAGTTTGATGAACTGCCCACATGTGAATGACATTCGTAATTATGGTTTGGCCGGCGGTTTAACGATTTCATCCATCACTGGTGAGCCCGCTAAGCGTCCTTATCAAATCGCCATGCAAATGTGGCGAAAAGGTTTTTACGTTCGATACGGCGGCGATACGATTCAATTAGGTTTGCCCTTCACGAGTGAGCGCCATGAAATAGACAGTCTAATTAACGCCCTTGGCGCAACGCTTTCAGAAATTGACTAATGCATCCAATTTAAATTGAAATAAAGACACATATTAAGGAAATACTATGACAACTATCGGTCACTTTATTAACGGCGAAAACTATGCTGAAAATATCAGTTTGAACTCGAACAAAAACGACACTCGCACTCAAGCAGTCTACAACCCTGCAACGGGTGAAGTCACAAAACAAGTGTCGCTGGCATCAAAACAAACCGTCGAACACGCAATAGCAGCTGCCGAACAAGCATTTCCAGCGTGGCGAAATACGCCTGCAATAAAACGAGCGCGAATTATGTTTCGCTTTAAAGAATTGTTAGAACAAAATGCCGATACAATTTGCCAATTAATTGGCGAGGAACACGGAAAAATATCCCACGACGCAGCAGGAGAATTACAACGAGGCATCGAAAATGTCGAGTTTGCATGTGCAGCACCTGAGTTACTAAAAGGCGAACACAGCAAAAATGTCGGACCTAATATTGATTCATGGAGCGAATTCCAACCCCTGGGTGTAGTCGCTGGTATTACTCCATTTAATTTCCCGGCGATGGTTCCCATGTGGATGTTTCCACTAGCAATCGTGTGCGGCAATACCTTTGTTTTGAAACCTTCGGAAAGAGATCCTAGTTCCACTTTATTGATAGCACAGCTATTAAAAGAAGCCGGATTGCCCGATGGCGTGATAAATGTCGTCAATGGTGATAAAGAGGCGGTCGATACCTTGCTCAGCGATGAACGTGTTAAAGCCGTGAGTTTTGTTGGTTCGACACCAGTCGCAGAATCCATTTACAGCCAGGCCACTACCAATGGAAAACGTTGCCAAGCTCTGGGTGGTGCAAAAAATCATGCCATCGTCATGCCTGATGCGGATATGGAAAATACCGTCAACCAACTTCTTGGTGCAGCTTTTGGCTCATCGGGAGAACGCTGTATGGCACTTTCGGTTGCAGTTGCGGTTGGTGATGAAGCCGCAGACGCACTTGTTGAGCGAATGCAAAAAGCCATGCAAACTTTAGCCATTGGTGACTATTCCAATGTCAATAACGATTTTGGTCCAGTGATCACTAAAGCACATCAAGAGAAAGTTAATGGTTTTATTTCAAGCGCTGAGCAGCAAGGAGCAAAAATTGCTGTTGATGGAAGAAATCCAAACGTTGTTGGTTTCGAAAATGGCTTTTTTGTTGGTGCAACTTTAATCGATCACGTTAGCAAAGAAATGGATAGCTATCGGGCAGAAATATTTGGTCCGGTCTTGCAAGTTGTCCGCGTTAAAACCATGGAAGAAGCCATGCAATTAATTAACGACCATGAATATGGTAATGGTACGTGTATCTTCACTCGCGATGGAGAAGCCGCACGATATTTTTCTGACCATATTCAAGTGGGGATGGTGGGAATCAATGTCCCATTACCTGTACCAGTGGCTTACCATAGTTTTGGTGGTTGGAAACGATCATTGTTTGGCGATTTACATGCTTATGGGCCGGACGGCGTTCGCTTTTACACGAAACGTAAAACAATCACTCAACGATGGCCGTCGAGTGGCGTGCGTGAAGGTGTTAGCTTTTCGTTTCCAAGTTAACCACTAGTTAGTGCAAAATGAGCAATTTAAGAATCGCAGAATTTTACATTTGTGATTCTTATGTTAAGGTTAAATTAAGAGGAATGTATCAGAAAACGAGCAAACAAAATAATTACTGTGGTGCATAGTTTGACCCACTAGTAAGACCTTGGTCATGAGAGAATGTTGGTTATTCTCTTATTTAACAATAATAAAAAGGAGATAACGTGAGTCGTACAATTATATTTTTAAGTCTTTTAATCTTACCCATTTTTTCGGTTAACGCTGGAATAGATGAAACCGTTAACAACCTTACCGCCCCTATCTCTAAATTCATCAGTGATATTGTCTTCTTTAGCATCCCAATTTTTGGTGTTGAATTTCCACTTGTCGTCCTATGGCTAGTTTTTGGTGCTGCGTTTTTTACAATCTATATGGGCTTTATCAATGTCAGGGGATTTAAACACGCCATTCAATTAATCCGTGGTGACTACTCTGACCCCAAGAGTCACGGAGAAGTCTCTCATTTTCAAGCATTAGCGACTGCCGTGTCTGGAACCGTCGGTGTGAGCAACATCGGAGGGGTTGCCGTCGCCGTAACCGTTGGTGGTGCAGGAGCCACGTTTTGGTTAATACTCGCTGGCTTCTTGGGTATGTCTACTAAATTTGTTGAGTGTACGTTAGGCGTAAAATATCGAAATGAATTTGAGGACGGCCACGTGTCTGGTGGCCCCATGTATTATTTGAAAAAGGGATTCACCGACAGAGGTTGGACTGGTTTTGGTAAATTCATGGGAGTCTTTTATGCCATAGGGATTTGTATTGGCGCTCTCGGGATCGGTAATATGTTTCAGTCGAACCAAGCCTATGTTCAACTTAACGGCGTCACCGGTGGTGCGCTAGAAGGATTAGGTTGGTTGGTCGGATTAGTCATGGGAGGCGTCGTTTTTATGGTCATCATTGGCGGTATAAAATCCATCGTTAAAGTGACTGAGAAGATTGTTCCGTTTATGGCTGTTTTCTATTGTTTGTTTGCGTTAATCGTTATCATGATGAATGTGGGATCTTTACCCCAAGCGGTAGCTAATATCTTTACCGGTGCATTTACTGGCGAAGGTGTCGCAGGTGGTGCACTCGGCGCGATGATTATTGGTTTTCAACGCGCTGTATTTTCTAACGAAGCCGGCATCGGTTCTGCTTCAATCGCTCACTCTGCAGTTAAAACCAATGAGCCTGTCACCGAAGGTATTGTTTCTTTGTTAGAACCATTCATCGATACGATTTTAATTTGTACCATGACCGCATTAGTCATTGGCACTGCCCAAGTGGCTAATCCAGAATTTGCTGGTGACGCGATTGGCGTGGCGATGACTTCCGCTGCCTTTGAACGTGAGATCTCCTGGTTTCCTATTCCCTTAGCATTTATTGCCATTCTATTTGCTTTTTCGACAATGATCTCCTGGGCTTATTATGGACTCAAAGGCTGGACCTATTTATTTGGAGAAAGCAATGTAAGCCAAGTAAATTACAAAGTCATTTTCTGCGCTTTTGTGGTGTTAGGTTCAACGGTAAAACTGGGACCTATTCTCGACATTTCTGATGCATTAGTATTTTTGATTTGCATTCCAAACATTTTGGGTTTGTACTTCTTGGCACCCATCGTAAAAAGAGAAATGCAGTCATATTTTGCCAGGTTAGAAAGTGGAGAGATTAAAAAATTTCGATAGCAGATTCAACTTCTACAAGTAGCCGTCAGTTACACTAATGGTGTTAACTGGTTTTCTACTCTAAGAAACGTATATGATTTAAAGTCCCCTTGACTAAAAGGAAGCAACCAGCTTCCTTTTATATTCCTTCCTAGCATCAAGATATGTGATTGAATACACAACTAGAATAGCGATATTTATAAACAATCGCTTTATACCTATAAGCGTTTTCTCGTTGAAGTTAGTTTAAAATTAACTTTCTATTATCAGTCAGCAATGTTCTAGTACTAACCACATGAATTGCAGCCACTAGAGGGAGACCAATAGCGAGCGCTATTTCGGATCCTTATGAAGGAATGAGTATTTATGTGACTAAGACCGATCTTTTCAGGTGCCGCTCAGAATAAGATGCATGCTATCATTCAACCTTAAGTTAGAAAAAATAAAATTAATAAATGCCTACTTCTCATGACAGGCTAAGGGACTCTAGATAATAATGAAGATAACTTTAATCATTGTGGCTGTAGTGCTTGCCATTCCTATTCTTGCAACTTTAGTATTTTTCTTCGGCGCTAAAATTTCAAACTCTGCGTACAAAGAAGTCAATCCCAATTTAAGTGATTCTTACTTTTCTAAAGAAGGCAAAATTTATTACTCTACTGGTGGGAACCTAACATTTGTAGGCGCCTATGAATTACACGGTAGTGATGCAGAGACATTCAAGGTTCTTGGAGAAACCGTAGCGGTCGACAAGAACAACATCTACTTTGGAAAAACACTCCTGGCCGCAGAGCGTATAGACTTTGAGGAAGTTGGCGACGACCAATTAGAGACGATGCAAGCGCATCCCGACTTACTTGCGGCAGATACCAGTGACTTAAAGCTGTACTTTTATACACACTTTAAAACTGATGAGAAAATGCAATCCTCGTTTATAGGTGATAGAACCAAAGTTTATGCATACTCACAATTAGTAGAGGGAGCGAAGCCCGAAGAGTTCAACGCTATCTCTTTTAACTATGGGCATGACCGAAAGAACGTTTACCACGATGTTTCAGTATTGGAATCATACGATGAACAGAGTATAAGGGTCGAACATATGGACTGGGAAAAAGACGTTCTGTACCTAGGTGATAAAGTCTATATTGGATCAACCTTCAGAGATGATATCGATGCAGCAACTTACAAAACAGTCGATAAGAAACACTCTGTCGATAAAAATAATGCTTATTTTGAACGGCAGCCTATTAAGGATTCTGAACCGTCAAGTTACCAGACTTTTAAGAGGTCCGAATTTTATTCCAAGGATAGTCGGAACGTTTATTATAGCGGTAAAAAGCTACATAGTGCCGATCCCAATACATTTAAGTTACACGGAGAGTATGCTGAAGTAGTCTCAGATAAAGATCACTTTTATTTCACTGACACCAAGGTACTCAATCTAAAACCGGGTGTCGATTTTAAATTCTCTCCAACCAGTATGGATAGTTATAAATACCAAAAATTGTATGTCACGAATAATACGGCTTTAATCGTGGATAAAGAAGATCTTCGAGTTGTAGGAGAGGACTCTTCGATAGTCGTCTACGACAACAAAGTTTACGACAAATTTCGAGGTTACTTAAGGGGCGCGATCCCGACAGATATCAAGTTTATCGACAAAAATAAACTATATACCATTAGCTCAGGCAAAGTTTTTTTCGAAGCAACTGAGATGATAGATGCCAGCCCTGAAACTTGCAAAGTTTACCCCTTTGACTCTGGCCTTTCTGGGTACGCTGAAACACCTCAATATATTTATTTTCAAGGAGAATCAATTAGCATCAATGGTAAACGTTATCGACGTGAGGAAAGCGATGGATTTTTGCGCAGTTTTGAAGGAAACAATTTTGTTTGTAACAATCGGTTTTGCTTTATTGACGAACAGCGGGTGAAGAGCATTAATCCTGCTGATGTGCCGAAGCTAAGTTATGATGATATGAATAATTACTCCGTAGAAGAAAGCTAGCCTCATATCCATTACTCGGTAAACAAGCATAAAAAAAGCAGTCATTTCAAAAATGACTGCTTTCTAAGAAATTGCTTTCTATCTATCCCAGTTTAATCCTTTGCCCTTCCCTTTGGCTCCCTTTAAAACTCCTACTATTCCTATCAGTACTTTCCACTACCACTACCAACTATCACTTAGCTTAATTTGTTCCTTTGCGTTTCAAATCCATGATGAAACGTTAAATCCATTTAAGGTAGCTCCGTGTGCGAATCCTTAAGCACAGCGAGATTCTATTTGATTGAACATTAATAACAAGGTACCTAGTTCACATTCTCGTAGATATTAATAATCCAACCAGCCTGCACAAACAACATTAATCAATAATATCAATGTCTTAGGTTAATAATCCAATAGGTAAAACAGGTTGTCACTCTTGTATATTTGAGAGATAACTTACACTCTTGTGAGATATCTCGCACAAATCAATTTTCTTAATATACTCAACTGACTTTCTTGTAGGGATGGTTTTCGCCCGACTTTAGCAACTTGCTTTTGTCTTTGTGACTTATTAACATTTTATGGCTGATGCTGCCAAGCTTAGCAATCGCTTGTTCAACTCGTTCTTCCCAAGGTAAGCCGTAACTAATTCGAACACATCGTTTATATTTACCAGCGGGAGAAAATAGCACGCCTGGGGCAATACTAATATTTTCGTCAACCGAAAGTCGAAATAACTCGATACCGCTTAAACCGACCGGTAATTCAACCCAAACCACACCACCCCCTTGTGGATAGGATACTCTGGTTTCCTTTGGAAAATGTTGACTCACTAAAGACAACATCCTTTCTTTATTGACCCGAAGTGTTTGATTCAGTCGAATAAGATGGCGATCATAGTCTCCACCTCTGATAAATTCATAGATGACCATTTGATTAAGAACTGAAGTTGAGCATGATATAGCCCTCTTTAATCCTTTGGCTTTTTCTTCAAAACGATTAGAAAACAACCAGCCTACTCTATAACTAGCAACCACAGTCTTAGAAAAAGAGCTACAAGTTAGTACAAGCCCCTTATTTGAATAGGCTTGCATCGGTAACGGGTTAGTTGAAGAAAAATGCAGGTCACTGTACACAGCATCTTCAATTAGTGGGATGTCTTTAGCTTCTAATAACTCAACTATTGAACGTCTTTTTTCTTCAGACATCATTGAACCAAGAGGATTATTGATCAGCGACGAAAATACACAAGCCGTTACTTCATGAGACTCAAGGGATTCTTGTAAGTCGTCTAAGCAAATACCACTGCCTGAACAAGTGGGGATTTCAATAGCCATCATCCCTAGATTTTCGATCAGTTCCAATATACCAAAATAGGTCGGGGACTCCACGGCAATGACATCACCTGCTTTTGCAACGCACTGAAGCGCTATAGCCAGTGCTTCTTGTGCGCCATTTGTAATAACGATGTCTTCAGGCCGAGCACTCACTCCTTGCTGCAAATACCGTTGAACCAGTTGTTGTTTCAGCGGCATGTAGCCATCCATTGGACCATACATCATCGCTTTAGGTCCGGCTTGGGAAAGCACTTTGCGCATAATTCGAGCCAACGCCTTGTCGGGTGGACTCGCCATTACTGGATGAGAAATTCCGAGGGGCAAGTTGTTTTGAGCATGAACGACGTTATAACACTCTTCGATAAGCGACTGACAGCGAACCGGTACTGGTTTGGTGACAAAATTGGCTTTCTTCGGAGAATAAAATGGTATTTCCGCGGCTTTAAGAAAATAGCCCGATTTAGGTCGTGCTTCAACCTTACCCAGCCGTTCTAGTTCTACATAAGCTTGTTTTACCGTAGGAATACTAATCCCTAACTGGCCACTTAATTTTCTAAGAGAAGGTAATTTATCACCATTTCTAAGGGAACCCGACGATTGCATGGTCTGGATTAAATCGACCACTTGTTGGTACAGATAACTCTGATTATTTTTATCAACAATGCTCGACACTTAACACCTCTATTTCAGTTTGCTTGTTTTATCTTAAACACGCCTTTTATTACAAAATCAATTCCATTTATAGGACCGGCGCTTGCACTTTATATGATACAGAAACACGACAATATCACAGAAGACTCTGTATAGGTTACATTTTCGTTTTACTGTAGATGTTTAGTATACAAAAAAGGCGTATATTTATACAGCGTTAAACGTATACGCAAATAGAGAGAATTGAGATGAAAAATCTAATCCTATATACAATTACTGTTATGATCTGGGGCACGACCTGGTATGCGATAGAATTCCAGCTCGGTGAAGTCGCTATCGAGATATCACTTATTTACCGATTTGCGTTTGCCGCAGTGATCATTTTATGCCTGAGTAAGTTGATGGGGCTGAATTTAAACTTCACTCTTCAGCAACATTTTTATATCGCTTTGTTAGGGTTGTTAAACTTCAGCTTCAACTATTTCATTTTATATGAAGCCCAGAATTATTTAACTTCGGCAATGACTTCTATCGTTTTTTCTATGTTGTTATTGTTCAACATCTTCAATTCCAAATTATTTTTCAAGAAAGATATATCACCGAAAACCTATATTGGTGCTGCAACAGGAATCGCAGGAATTGTGTTGCTGTTCTGGCCGGATCTTATGCAACAAGAGCAGAATAATCAGACGCTCTACGGCGCTTTGTTAGTGCTGGGTGGCGCCCTTACCGCCTCATTTGGAAACATGGTGAGTGTACGAAACTCTAATAAAAATTACCCAGTGTTCCAAACCAGTGGCTGGGCTATGTTGTACGGTACAGTGTTCCTAGTGTTTGTAGCTCTTGTAAAAGGGACACCTTTTAGCATTAGCTTGAAAGCGGACTATTTATTTTCTTTGGCCTATTTGTCAGTATTTGGCACGGTAATAGCGTTTTACAGTTATTTCCAGCTACTGAAAAACATCGGTCCCGAAAAAACAAGTTATTCAATTGTTTTATTTCCAGTTGTTTCGGTGACGATTAGCAGTTTATTCGAGAACTTTGAATGGACAATTTTTACTGTATCAGGATTCCTGCTGGTTGCTCTCGGCAACCTTACGATGTTGATCCCAGACCGCCTTATGCAAAAAATGAGTAACTCTTTCAAAAGAGAAAGAAATCAAGAATTAACCGAAGATTGCCCATATAAATCAGTTTAGTTAGTTCGCAGTCCATCCCCTTAGGTGGATAACTTTGCGATTTTGCCAGGCCATGACATGTGAGCCTGGCTTTTTTTATTCTAAACAGTAAGGTCAATTCTCCTTGGTCCCTTTCGTAGAATCACCTCAATTAGCCTTTAAGGTCTCATTTCAAACAGAACTACTGTCAATCTACAGGGCTTAGTAAGCAGATTTATCAGCAACGTCTTACTAAATCTGCCCAAACTGAATCAAAAATGGTAATATGTTACAAATTACGGGTTCGATTGTGATTGGTTAATATTGTGTCTTTCAATCATGTTTCATAATTAAAACCATCAAAACCACAGTCTTACTAATCATCAGTTATATTCTAGACCGGCATTGAAGTGGTGAGCCTTACATCGCTATTTTAAAGAGTACAAATTTATTTTATGGACATTTTTATCATCTGCATAACATTGGTCGTTTTAGCGCTAGCTAGTTTTGTTCTATATGACTCTTTTTTCAAGAAGAAACACGATTCCGATAAAATAAAGAAAGCAACAAACTTCTTTCTAAATTCTAACGACTATTACCTCATGACTAATGTCGTTTTACTTACATTTGATGGTTTGCAAAAGTTCGACTATCTCATTATTAGTCGATATGGTGTATTTATCGTCATGGCACAACACTACTCTGGAATAATTAGTGGTAACGAAAGTAAGGATACCTGGACTCAAGAATTAAAAAACCACAACACGCTTAATTTCTCGAATCCGACTCAAGTAGTGAATGAAAGAGTTCAAACAATTTGTGGATTCTTAGGTCTTACAAAAGAGGAAGTATTCCCCGTCGTCTTATTTACAGGAATAAAGGGCTTCAAATATCCGATGAGTCGAAAATTCACTTTTGGAAGCCGCTATATAGAGTATATCCGTTCTAAAACAGAGATTCTTTTAACCTCCCAGCAGATAGAGAACTTCGTCCGCTCTGTTGAAAATAAAAGAAAGAGACAAGGATTGATTAACGAATCAGATCAAATTGAACAAAACCAGCAAAGAGTATTGTCCCTAGAATACGGAAACCTCTGTCCCAGTTGCGGGAGCGCCATGGAAATTCGGTCCTTAAATGATGGTCCAAATAACGGCCGAAAAATATTAGCCTGTAAACTGTATCCGACTTGTAATCAGAGCCGGTTGGTGTAATTTAAGTCATCTCTAATTTACCTTTAATTTTTTTCTTAAACGATAAGACTAAGTATGTATTATCGTTTAGACTAATCCGTTAAGACTCTTCCCGTGTATCAACAAGGATAACAGAATGGCAAATAATCATCTTACATCGAGAGGCTTCTTGCTACGATTAAGTTTTGCTCTCGCTCTGGTTCTACTTTCCTATAACCCTAGCCCTTATTCATACTACAACTGGATCGTTGCTAGTTTTGAACAATTTAATATATTGGTTGTACCCGCGGGAGTATTACTGCTCATTGGATGGACTATGTATATTAGGGCGACACTTCGTTCACTTGGTCCGTGGGGGCTCATTTTGGCATTTGGTCTATTCGGAAGCTTGTTATGGGTTGTTATTGACTGGGGCATCGTTGAAATCAGTAACATAGCTGCCATAAGTTGGATAATTGAAATTATCATGGCATTGGTACTAGGTGTAGGAATGTGCTGGTCACATGTTCGCCGAAAGATATCAGGTCAAGTTGACGTAGAAGACGGCGAAGAATAGTTTTTATCCTTTGAATCACTCGAAATAATTGATGTTATATTTACCGTTATATCTAATCACGTTTTAGACCAACTGGATAAAGGACATAATCTCTATATCCACAGATAACCTGTTTTAGACCATGAAGCGCATGGTCTAGCTCAATATCACCGGTATCTACAAGTAGTGGCCGATTGTTTAATTCTTCTAGTTTTGACTTAGTCGCGATAACGACAAAACAGTCCCACCCCACGGATTTTACCACTTGCGGGCTTAGTTGATGATTACCTCGTCCTAGAATATGTCCTTGACCGCCAATCACCGTAATAACAAATATTACCTCTGCACCGGATTCTATTAGCGCTAGTAAATCACTTTCGACAGCATCTGATTTTATGAGGGACTCTTGGTGCACAATGTCTGAACCTAACAACGTATTTGTTAGACCCAGTTGGCGCATTATTTCAGCACAGGTCGTTCCCGAGCCAATGACGTAATAAATGTTATCGTCCATACTCTCTATCACTTCAGCGGCGATATCTTGAAATACGAGCTCTTCAATTTCACTATTACCGTTCTTAACGGCTTGAACATAACGTAAAGACGCAGGGACATTCAATTCGCCATATTTTTGAGCCTTTACTTTTCCTTGCCTGAAAGCTTGCTCGTCAATATCCACCACATCTGCAGATACCAAACTCAGCATTTTTCCATCAACGAGGTCATTCACCAGCAGTCCTGCAGCTTCTGCAGATACGGCGTAGACACCAGAGTGGATCTTAACCCCTGCAGGAATCCCTAATACAGGATTGCATTGATCAGAGACTTCAAAGATATTTCTTGCGGTACCATCTCCACCAGCAAAGAGCAGTAAGTCAATATTTGAATCTTGAATGGCTTTCACCGCCTCTTTGGTATCTAAGTCTGTGGAAGGCGTTTTACAGAATGACGCTATTTCATAGGTCAACCCTAGTTCACTACAAACCTGTTCACCCATTTCTCCCGAAACCGTGATAATAGTAATTTTGTCAAACCTATTTTTGAATTGAATTAAGCAATTTTTGACTTTTGTCCTGGCTAATTGAGGCGCTCCCAATTGTAGAGCTATTCGACGAACATCGGCGCCGTCACTGCCTTTTAACCCCACTCTGCCTCCAATACCAGCAAATGGGTTAATAATTAATCCTAACCTAAACATGAAATTCCTTAAGAAGGGCTAAATTCTGATACATGGTACTTAAAGTATCGAATAATCGTTGTGCCCTTATAGGTAAACTGCTCTCTAAATACTGTTTAGCCTGAGATTCTACAGCGGATTTGAAATTCTTGGATATGCCAACAGACGAAGACAAATTATCAGCCGAAAAGTTAAATTGATGACCAGCAGCTTTGGATAAGCATAATTCGATCGCTTGCGGTTTCACTTCGACTCGTTCAAAGAGAACCTGCTGTTGCTCGTCTCGGCCGTCAGGTTCGTACCAATAACCGAAATCATCTATTGTTCTGCGCCGACTTCCTGCGATACACCAATGGGCAATTTCATGTAAGGCACTCGAGTAGAAATTCTCCCGGCTATAAATAACAGCAGGTTTGTTATTAATCGATGCTCGATAGAACGGCTCTTCAGCGCCAATAATCAATCGAGTATTTTCTGTTTTAAGAAAAAGTTGGTCGAATACTTCTACCAGAGCTTCAATATTAGGTTCGTAGTCCATGTCGTTTTCGGTGTTTTACTGATTGATTGTGATTTTAATGCTATGAGCTAAATTATTCACTATAATTGTTAATATGAAGTAAGAAACAGCACCTAAGGACTTGGTTAGGCGAATTTAGAATCTATCTGAAGATAGTAAAGAGTTACGTATAAGATGAATCAACAAATTGTCAGTGTAAAAATAGACCCTATCGACCAAGCATGTTTGCAAATCACCTTGAGGCAGCTGCCAAACCGTTTAAAATTCTGGGGGACTAATCATTCACAATTAAAAACTTATAAAGGTTATGGAAGAAACTGGTACCAACTGCCAAGTTTTAAGCCTGCCACACATCAAACAACTTGCCTGCTAAAGGAAATTTCTCGTTCACCAAAATTTAAGCATCTACGATATAAACTGCACGGATAAGTTAATATTAAGTAGTCGCTTATTTAGTTAAATGAAGACATTTAGCGCCCGCCGCGATGTATCTTAATTGCTGAATAGCTCGTTTTTCCACGTCGGTCCGTTGACCTAGTTTAGCCTCTAGAGATTCAGCCCCCGCATTAAAAACCACCGCTACCATCGCTTCCGCCTGTGCAAAAGCAGCTTCTTTTTCATAACCAATGTTTTGAATATAGTCTGTTAGCTCAACGATAAAAAATTGGATCTCCCTATCAACCGCTGTTCTTAGTGCATGAGTAGTTCCGGACCGCTCGTGAAACAACAGGCGAAAGATATTTGGATTGGTTTCAGTCACTTCCATAAACGTTTTAACTGAAGTCCGTATGACACTACCACCTTTTTTAAACCGCTTTCTCGCTTTACGCATAATCTGCCTCAGCGTTAATCCACACTCGTCGACAAGCGTTAATCCCAACTCCTCCATATCTTTAAAATGTCGATAAAACGAGGTGGGTGCAATGCCTGCCTCTCTTGTTACTTCTCTGAGGCTTAAACTTGCAAAACTCTTTTCTACGCCCAATTGCTTAATTGCCGCATCGATAATCGCGCGCCGAGTCTTTTCTTTTTGTTCGCTACGACTGATCGCCATATATTTCCTAGCTGTTTAGGTAAAAGTAAAATAATCTCAGTATTTTGAGTAGATTATCCGTTAAGCCAAGCAAAACGGGAAATAACTATTCTAGAGTATTAGTTAATAAAATAGTATCAACTAATTCAGCTTACACGTGTATTCTCAATTGCGTTTTTATCGAGCCGCTATTATACTTATCATTATTGGGCGCACATGTGTTCGCCCTCTCGCATTACCCTAACTATGCTAGATTGATTTTAATTTCGGACCCAGCCTATTATGAAAGACCGAACTACACCATTGAGACACTCAAATGCTAGTGAAGAACAGCATAAAAAACCGAATATTATCTGGCTTAATGTTCTTGTGTTTAGCATCACCTTTACAGTCTCACTAATAGGAGTCCCGCTATACGCCTATTTTGAAGGCTTTAGTATTGGTCTAATTGTCGCGGCGATAATTGCACTCAGTTTTTGCGAACTATCAATCACTGCCGGATACCACCGTCTTTGGTCTCATAAAGCATATGAAGCCAATGTGGTTGTAAGGGTGTTTTATGCCATTGGCGGTGCATTTGCCGTTCAGAATAGTGCACTCCATTGGAGTTCCGACCATCGAGTTCATCATCGATTTGTCGACCAGAATGATAAAGATCCCTACTCTGCCAATCGCGGTTTTTGGTACTCACACATCGGTTGGATGTTAAGAGAATATCAAGCTTACCGCTACACCGATTATAAAAATGCATCTGACTTACAAAGAGACCGTATTGTCTTATGGCAGCATAAGCATTACCTAACACTTGTATTAGCTACCAATTTTGGAATTCCTTTACTTGTCGGTCTAATACTTGGCGATGTGTGGGGAAGCTTATTATTGGTCGGTTTTCTTCGATTGGTTGTGAGTCACCATTTAACTTTCTGTATCAATTCTCTCGCTCACATGTGGGGAAAACAACCATACAACGACAAAAATACGGCGAAAGACAATCCCTTAGTCGCACTATTAACTTTTGGAGAAGGTTATCATAACTTTCACCATGCTTTTCAATTCGACTACCGGAACGCTATTAAATGGTGGCAGTTTGACCCGACAAAATGGTTAATTAAGTCTCTGAGCTGGCTGGGACTGGCCAAAAATCTAAAGAGAATTTCTGAAGAGAAAATTGCAAAAGCAATTGCTGCACAACAGCTAGTAAAAGCGAAGAATAAACTGATGCTGCTTTCACTGCCAAATTCAGATGAAGCACTTTTGACCATACAAAATGAATATGATCTAATGATTCAGAAGATGTCAGAATTCTATTCGATTAAGAAAGAATGGTTGGATTCTAAACGCAGCGAGCTATTGGAGAACGTTGAGAAGTCTAACCTTAATAAGAAATATAATGAACTGAAGCAGAACCTTGTAAACCAGCAAAAGTCATGGCAATTGATGGTTCTACAATATGCTTAACTCAACAACCCATTGTCTTTATATTTAGATAGATTAAGCAACTCCAAAACTTGCTCAAATATCAACTGATGACCTTTATGATTAGGGTGGAGACCATCAGTTGAAAGCAAATCCAGTTCGCGATCAGTAAAATATTGAAATAAATCGAGATAAGTCGTATTAAATAGTTTGCAAATCTCTTGTAGTTCTAGATTATATCGATGCACATCATCTAGCACTCTCACTTCTTGGTGCTGATTAATAACACCGTCATATTTTGGTAAAAATGGAAGTATACTTGTCACTATAACCTTCGCATTCGCTTTACTAGCAACTTGAATGCACTCTGATAAATTCTTTGAGAAATATTCTAAAGGTACCTTGTTTTTTGCCCTAGCATTTAGATTGGCTGGTTTTTTAATTCCCTTTTTTCCATGATGAATAACAATATCATTTATTCCATAGGAAAAGATGACGGTCATTTCACAATTTTTATTTTCTCTGCTTTTGTACTCAGAAGAAAAGCGACGGAGCAGACCATCACTTGTTTCGCTTGCGATGCCCAAATTATAAACTGAGTGTTCTAGCCAATTAGTCTGGTTAGAATTATTCAAGGTATACTGAATCAAACGTGATACCCAGCCGCCGGATCGAGTATCACTTTCACCATAAGTAATACTGTCACCAAAGCAGAGTATCGATTTCATGTTTGATGCGTTCACTTCTGATTACCCTGTTTTATTCTTAGATTTAAACGGAGATCGAAATGCTAGGCTTGCTATCGTCGGATAAGTTGATCTTTGGTGCGCATAGCAACAGACGAGATGAATCAATACCATTATTAACTGAGTGAGATTTAAACGCCTTCATTCGTAATCCTGCGAGTTCTGCTAGAAAATCAGTCGCTTCTTTATCAGATTCAAATACCAGCTCACTGGCCTTTAGATCGATGGAAGTTGAAGTTGCACAAATCTTAACTTGGGTATTTTCTTTCTCTTTCATTAGAGCAATAAATTGCTGCATATAGGTTGATTGAGAATCCACTAACTCATAAGTATTTGGCTCAAATTCTAGATCTTCAAAACGTGTCTTTAGTATAAACCCACCCGCTGAAATCGTCATACTAATGACTTCTGCGTATGGGACAAAAGTCTTAAGCAAATATGACTTGGCCGTCGATTCTATAGCCTTCTTTGTCACCAAAGAAACAAAACTAGCGACTCCAAATGTAGGGCTATTGAAGTCACCGTACATGGGTATATCCAACTCGACATTATCATTACTGTCCTTTAGCATTCCCAAAGCCATATTCAATGGCATTGCGGTTTGTTCTTGAACAAGATTCTGATCATAATTCTCTGCCGATGCCAAATTTAATCCTCTAATTTTCAGATCAGTGCTGCCTTCAATTTTAGAATCCACAATTTTAATCTTCAATATAGTATCTAATTCACCCGTTTCAAATTCAAACCCTAACAATGATTGTATATAACCTCTCGCTGGTGGTAGAGGAAATTCGTTTAACGCTCCTTCTAGTTCTAAATTTACTTGTGGGTTAAACGGTTGGATGGTTCCTTTAAATTCAAAATTGGTATATTCACCACTCGTGCCTGCAACTAAGAAAGGAGATATTTGATTAACGTTCTTAGAGTTTAAATCAGAAACTCTTAGTTTATCCAACTGAAATGCTATTTTATAATTTGGTGATACATTTTGATCAATAAGACTAAGCTCTTTGGGATTGGACAAATAAAACTGTCCTACACTATACTTCAATCCCTGGGATTCTTGTGCACTATCCTCCTTTTCAATTTCAGCATTAGAATTCGAAGTTTTTCTTTCGTCACTAGGCTTAACTTCATCACCACTAGAAATAGACTCTTGTTCTTGTAGGTCCTGCTTAAACAACATCAGTGCCGCATTGAGATTATCTACAACAATGCTTTTTATCTTGACTTGTTCGGGCGAGAATTTCACTTTTTCAACATGGAGTTCCATACCATCCGAATTTAAATCGAGCTGATTATCTTTTTTGAATTCACTTGAGCCTATAGCCCCTACGACTTTATTTAACTCGAGTAAAAAATCTCCTTCTTCAAATACTTTGGCTGTGAGTTCATTGAACCTTATATCTATTGATTCACTTTTGAACGAGTCTCTTCCTGAATCTAGAACCAACTCTTCAATCACATAGCCAACGGAAGAAACAGTAACAGGGTCGTTATTTTTTGCATTCTCTTCAAGCTGAACCGTCGATAAAATACCATTAACGTTTAGAGTTTGTCTTTTCTGACTAATCGAAAAATCCTTAGTAATTAGTCGTAAAGAGTCTAACTCTAACTTACTTTGTGGAATAGAAATACCGACCGTATTCTCGCCAAATTGAAAACTTTGAGAAGTAGAAAACCCTACAATACCACTGAGTGAAGCATCTGATTCAACAACATAACCCGAGAGGTGTTTCAAATCATAAGAATTGATTTTTAAGTCTAGATCCCAAAGACCTTGCATTTGAACTAATTCTGCTTTCGAAGTTAATCTGATAGGAGCGTTATCAAGTGTTGCGGTGAGGTCAAATAACATTTTTTGCGTCGCAGCACCGAACTCGAATTCATTAATGTTAAGTTTACCTAAACCAAGAGTATGAAAGTTGCCATTTTCGTTAATCGAGATGGAAATATCTTCCATATGACCATGAGGCAAGATAACCCGATAATTACTACGGTTATCATTACTATTTTTTGACTTTTGAACGGTGTCGCCTTGCGAGTTCGCCTCAGAGATTTTAGTCTCATTCTTTGTTTCTATAGGGAATATCATTCCTGCGACAGTTGTCTTATTTCCATCTCTAACTAGACTTGTATTTAACCCCTGAAGGCTGAATTCTGACACATACAGAGTATCGGTTAACAATTGATGCAATCGTATCTCAGCGTTTAGTTGAGTTAGTTCAAACACGGGCTTGTCATTTTTGAGAATGACAAGTTGGTTAACAGTAAGATGAGAAGTAAACGGGTTATATCGAATCGAAGAGCTTTCCGATAACCGTAAACCGTGATTGGGAGTTAAGTAACCATCTAGAAAATAGCGAGCGGCTATGGGAGATAATAACCAAATTAAGCAGTAAGCACTTAAACAAAAATAGAATATACGTTTTAGCCAGGTCATTAATCGGTGAGTCAAACTAGAGACTGCGCTATGTTTCACTTCATTTTTAGTATTTTTAGTCATAGAGTTATTTATTATTTTGTGGTGAATCAACGTCAACTGATAGTTGTTTAACTAGTTCCAATACTCTACATTTTTGTAGATTGTGTTGTTATATACTGACCAACAAGTAAGTCTATTGGATTTATTTTATTACTATTGAGGCTCGATAGTCATCATGCTTACGTAACCAAAAATGGATTCTAACACTCAAATAAGTTCCCAACAAAAAAGATTTCTCGCTGGGATGTAACACCAATACATAGTTTTAAGTCTAATTCCCTTAGAACATCAATAGACTGTCGCTTGGAATGGAACTATTCCCTAGAAGATTACTCAATAACAGTCTAGTATGGTAGATTCGTTTGATTTCTAAGCGAAAATAATTAACTTAATCACGCATCTTACGAATTAAGGAATATAAGTATGAAGTTGTATTTTGTCTCAGGGAAGAGTATGTCCTCATTAATTTTTGTTGTCTCATTACTCAGCGGAGTTGGCTGTGGTGGTGGTGGTGGTGGTGGCAGAACACCAGATAACAACAGCACTCTTAATGTCGCTATAGTTGGTTCCGGGGTAGTCACTTCATCTCCTGCTGGAATTAATTGTGGGAACGACTGTACCAACGATTACCCTAATAGCTCCCAAGTGAGCCTATCTTCTGTTGCTGATGAAGGGTTTGTTTTCGATCGCTGGGAAGGCGCTTGTACTGGAAGTTCAAGCTGTAGTGTAAATATGAGTTCTGACCGTTCCGTAAGAGCTACTTTTATCGAAGAATCTACAACTCAATTTGAATTATCAATCACTATCAGCGGCAATGGTCGCGTGACCTCATCACCTGATGGAATTGATTGTGAATCTGACTGTACTGAGAGCTATTCTAGTAATTCTGTTGTTTCTTTAACAGCATTGCCAGACTCAGGCATGGTCCTCGACCACTGGCAAGGCGCATGTAACGGAAATCAAAACTGTTCAGTCGCGATGAACCAAGCGCGAGAAGTTTCTGCAATATTTGCTGTGGAAGGACAACAATCTATTCTAATCAGTAACTATACAGCCCAAAACGATGCTTTCCAATTGGGAGAAATCCCTAATAACGCATCAGGTATTACCTGGCATCATGGGTTACAACAGTACTTAGTCGTTCGAAATAATGCCGCTACAATATACCGATACGATGAAAATTTTTCATACGTTGGCGAGTTCCAAGTTAATAACATATCGGCTGATACCGAGGGACTTGCCTATGTAGGACAAGACGATGTGATGATAGTGTCAGAAAACAATATCGCCTCAAAAATATTAGTTGATGAGTTTACTAATGGTGTCAATGGATCAGTTCCCCAATCTCAACAATACAGGATATTATCTCCAGGAGGTTCGAACAAGGGGATAGAAGGAATAGCAGTTCGCAAAGCAACATCAACGACACCTGCGAGGGTATTTGCTTGTCAAGAAGGAACAGGTGGTACAAACATGAGATTTGCATACTTTGATATACCTGAAGATTCTAACTCCCTTTATGACTTCGAGAGCAATTTAACGGTTGTAGAACCTTTCGATGCTGATCAAACATTTGAGCAAATCGTCAACGACCTTGCCGGAATGGTTTACGATGATCGTACAGGTCACGTCATCATAGTCAGTCAAGAGTCTAGTAGGGCAATTCAGGTCGAACCAGAAACAGGCTCTGTGATTTCTACTTTAGTTTTATCGGGTGCACCACAATACGAAGGGGTCACATTTGGACCCAACGGAGAATTAGTTTTTGTAAGTGAAGGGAATTGGATAAGAATTTATACTTCCAATTAGAATAGTATCTTATTCCCAACTTACAAAATATTATTTGGCCTATCAATACTGAACAGGATGGCTCTTAGTTTTTGACTATTACTAATTAACTTTGAATCTTTAATGCCCCGTTAAGCTGTGCTTTTGTAAGTAAAAACACACCTAAACCACCTCTTTCGAATTCTAACCAAGTGAACTCTATATCTGGATAAATCTCTTCTAGTGATTGTGCACTATTGCCAACTTCTATCACTAGAATGCCTTCTTCCGCTAAATACTCATCAGCTTGTTTAAGTATTTTTCTAGTCAATTCCAAACCGTCATTACCTGAAGTTAAACCAAGTTTAGGTTCTGCTAAATATTCAGCAGGAATTTCATCGAAATCTTCCGCATCGACATACGGCGGATTAGAAACTATGATGTCATATTTTTTTGCAGGTATATTATCAAACAAATCGGACTGATAAAAAGCGACATTGTCTTGTTGCAATCTATCTCTGTTGATTTCCGCTACTTCAATACAGTCCGTAGAAATATCACCGCCATCTACAATAGCATCTGGGAAATACTGACCACACGCAATAGCAATACATCCACTACCCGTACACAGATCCAATACATTCTCAACCGATTGATATTCTATCCAAGGTTCAAAGTGATTTTGGATTAATTCGCCTATCGGTGACCTTGGAATGAGCACTCGTTGATCGACGAAGTATTCACTTTCACAAAATAACGCTTTGTTGGTCAAATAGGCAATTGGAATGTGTTTATTAATTCTGCGACTCACTCTTTCGCAGATTAATGTCTTTTCAGTCATAGTTAACCGTGACTGTAAGATCAGGTCAGGAGTGTCGAGAGGCATGGAAAGTGTTTGTAAGATCAAACTAACAGACTCGTCCCATGGATTGTCATTTCCATGTCCATAACAAAGTTCATTTTCTTCAAACCGACAATAAGTCCACCGAATCATATCTTGTATCGTTACAAGCTCTTCTCGAGCCTCTACCAGGAGTTCTTCGCTGATCATATAGCTATACCTTCTAAATTCAAATATTACGTATGATAGATAATTTAACTACTACCCGATCGCGGCTAGCATTCTAGACCTAACTTGATTAATCAATTCTCTACGATTCTCGCTGTTGTAGTCATTCGTATCCACAGGTTTACAAATTTCAACTTCAACCTCTTGATTCGAATAAAGTTGCAAATCATCACCGGCTTGAACTTTATGGATTCCCTTAATGACAACGGGTACAATCAGCGCTTTTGTTTCTATAGCAATATGAAAACCTCCTCGCTTGAATTCTTTCAATTGACCGTCTTTTGACCGGGTTCCCTCTGGCGAAATCCAGAGTGTAATACCATTAAGCATATGTTTCTTGGCCTGTTGTAGATCTTTTAGCGCCTGACTGCGATTTTGTCGATCTATCGATAGGAAACGGCCCCTTCTCAAAGCCGAACCGAAAATAGGAATGTTGAACAGTTCTTTCTTAGCCACAAAACGGAAGCTTGTATCTAAGGCAGCAATAGCTACGGGAACATCGTATAAACTGCTGTGATTACACATCACTATCACTCGGCGACCAGGTGCCGGAAAATTAGTTGTTCCCACAACGCGAGTCTTCACTTTAACCAATGACAATAGATTATTGGCCCACCACTTCATAATTCCGTCAACGTTGGCCATTGATAAATGATGAAAAATAGAACGGCCTATAATTAACAGGCAGCTTATTAAGGTAAAAGCACCAGTCATAAATGCTATCCAGTAGAATTTCACTCTTCCAACTTTGACGCTTCTATTCTCGATATTCGAAATTCTTGCGGACTGCACGTCTGTGTATTCTGATTTCACTATTTATTACTTCGATTAAGGTAGAAATATTTCTTCTATTTTTCCAATGTACGGTTGCTCGGTTTCAACAGGCAATTGAATTCGAACAGCTTGGGCAGTTTTAAAGTTAAGAACAGTCTCTCCGTTGGTTAAGTATGAACAAAGATCGGAAACTATTGGCATGTGGCTAATAATTATTAAATCTTGATAACTGGAACTCAACAGAAACTCACCTAATAACTGATGGTCTGCGAAATGTACGAGTGATTCTTCAGACTGAAACGGTTCTTTAATATCTAGTGTTTGGTGAACGATTTCAGCTGTGTATTGAGTCCGCGCAAACGGACTCGCTAACATAAACGAAGGTTGTAGCGATGAGCTATCTTTTATTTGATTTGCGACACTCTTCGCTTGTTTTGCTCCCAGCTCTGACAATTCTCGTGAAAAGTCACTTTCGAACTGGTCCTCCGCCAAGCCATGCCGCATCACCCAGAGATTACGTAACATCCAAAGTTCCCATTCGTTTAATCCAACTCAGTACTTAACTTAACTGAATTTAAAAAATTCAGGCCTAATTGTTCGGCAAACTCTCGTACTAGTTTAATTTTTTTCTCGACTAATCTTGGTCCAAATTGTGTGACTAACTGTGCAGACGCAAAACTGGCTAACTCGCCACATTGCTTTAAATTTAATCCATTGGTTAAGCCACAAAGAAAACTACCCGCAAACAAATCACCTGCGCCATTGGTGTCTACTGCATTGACCGCATTGCCGAGAATATCAATTCTTTTACTTTCCGATACAATCACTGCCCCG
Organism: Kangiellaceae bacterium; assembly: GCA_019090895.1. Classification (GTDB taxonomy): domain Bacteria; phylum Pseudomonadota; class Gammaproteobacteria; order Enterobacterales; family Kangiellaceae. The sequence continues at coordinate 63,480 of JAHRVB010000228.1, read as the reverse complement.
TCGGCGCCGAGAGTTATTACCAAAATTTTACTCTGTGAACTCAATATCTTAATTGCATCGTTCAAATTATTGGTGTTTGTGAATTCAGTTGCCTCATCGTAATTACAGAATAATAAATCAACTCCATCACCGATAATGGCCTCTAGGCCTTGGCGGCAGAACTTAACCATATTGGGATCTGATAACGAAAAAGATGTTTTGATATTCATTTTTTTCGCTAACTGCATGGTTTCAACGGCCGCAGTTAATGCCGTTTCAGAACCAGCAAGATAACCTTCTATGTATAAATACTCTGAATTACTCAGTGCTTCTATATCAACTTGTGAAAAACCTAGCTCGCTAGTTATACCGAGAAAGGTATTCATGGTTCGATCGGCATCAGGTGTAATAAAAACCAGACATTTGCCAGTCAAACCGTCGGGCAGCTCTTCTACCGCTAAGTTACTGCATACGTTGTGCGCAAGAAGGTCATCTCGGTAAAAAAGACCAGTTTCATCATTAGCCACCTTACAAGAATAAAAGCAATTAGCGCCAAGGGTCTGCGCGCCAATAATAGTATTAGCGGCCGAACCGCCACACGCACGCGAATAGGTACGACGACCAACGGCATCAAATAAAACTTGTTGTCGCTCTGAGTCGATCAGAGTCATCAAGCCTTTATCAATACCAAGCTCAATAAGTTCTACTCTGTCAGTTTCGATTTCATAATCGACTAATGCATTTCCCATACCATACACTTGGAACTGTTTACTCATCATTAAAATCCTGATTTCTTTACTTCTACTGCTAACGATAGGTAATTTTAACAGGTTCTTATGGTAAAATTAGACTTTCCCTTCAAATTATTAGAAATAATCAACTATGCAAGCGCTTTTTGTCGACAATTTAACCGTTATTGATTTCGCTTATTTTCACTCTCAACGTGGAATTGTGGGAGAAAGTTTAATAATGGATGTTGAACTACAAGGAGAGCTCAATGATGAAGGAATGTTATTCGACTTTTCGTATGTAAAGAAAAGAATCAAGTCGTGTGTCGATGATCTAGTCGATCACAAGTTACTCGTAGCAAGACAGTATCCAGGGTTAGAAATTGAACAGACCCCTCAACAACTAACACTATTAATGAAATCAGAAGACGGTAACTACTACAAGCATATTAGCCCACAACAAGCCGTTTATTTTGTGGATGCAAATGAAGTCACTCCGGCAGCAATCGCGGTTAGCATCCATCAAAAAATTGCTGAAATATTGCCTGATAATGTAACGGGCCTAAAACTTTCACTCCGTCCAGAAGCCATCAAAGGCGCGTTTTATCATTACGCCCATGGATTAAAAAAACACTTTGGTGACTGCCAAAGAATTGCACACGGGCATCGCTCAAAGATTGAAGTATGGAAAGATGGTGAATTTTCCACTCAGTGTTCAGAACAAATAGCGACAGAGTGGAAAGATATCTATCTAGCAACTAATGAGGATATTAAAGAGGAAGTAATTTTTTCAAACCAAGAGTGCTGGATTTTTGAGTACCATGCAAACCAGGGGCTTTTTCAGTTGATGATCCCAAAATCGAAGTGTTTTCTAATTGAGTCCGATACTACCGTTGAATTAATTGCGAGTTACCTAGCCAACAATTTAAAGTTGAATAATTCTAACAGCAGCTACCGAGTCAAAGCTTACGAGGGGGTCGACAAGGGCGCTATAATGACGTCTTAGTGTCATTCCACTAAGCTTATGCGCCGCGGTTCTCCAATTTTTTAGCTGCAAGAACCTTCAAATCATCTTTATTTAATAAGCGGTTCACACAGTGATTCAATTGCTCATCGGCAGAGCCGAAGAAAAAATTGTACACCGATGTTTCATACTGATGACCGACTTCAATTCTACCAAAAATATCAAGATTTTCTCCATCTCGCAGAAATTGATATATCTCTAAGGATTCTTCATCACTGAAGATAAAACTAGGTCCGTAGAGTTGTAACTCAGCTTCTAAATGTCTCGATTTATATTCCGGTTTAAAACTCTTATCACCAATTTCCAGCAGTTGAAAACTACCCGGTTCTAAATCAATATGCGAAGGACCAGTTGCGATAACCCGAATTTCCGGATCAGCATCCATGTATTGCAGTGTTGATATTACTCTGAAATACCCTATATATTGACGACCGATGATTCCTCCGGCGAAAGGGAAACTCATCATGCAGTAACTATCGGATTGGGAATAACTATAATCCGGATAATCACCACAGCCAGTAAGAGCACAGGAAACCAATATCGCGAGGAGTGATTTTTTACTGAATAGTTTGATCATTTCTTAAATACTTTTCTCGCTTTAAGTCTTTTATTTTGACGTTGTTTACTTTTAATCTGACGAACCACTTTTACCTTGGTGCTTTGTAAGCCAGCTAATTTTTCAAACTCAACTAATTCTTCCGGAGTTAATTCTCTATAGCGTCCTCTTTTGATAGCTCGAGGCAATTCAAAAGGACCATATTTTATTCTGTGCAAACGTGATACTTGGATATCGAAAGCTTCCCATAACCGCCTAACTTCTCGATTACGCCCCTCTTTAAGGGTCACGTGATACCAATGATTTGCGCCTTCGCCGCCGCCATCCTCAATAGTATCAAAGTTAGCATCACCGTCACCTAAGTCAACATTTGATTGCAGCTGCTTTAATATATCATCAGTCACCTGCCCCCGTACTCTTACTGCATACTTTCTTACAATTTCTAGAGACGGATGCATCAATTTATTAGCCAAATTCCCATCGTTTGTAAAAAAAATCAAACCACTGGTATTAAAATCTAACCGCCCAACACTCAACCATCGTGAATTACGTACTGTAGGAAGACTATCAAAGATTGTTGGTCGCCCTTCAGGATCTTTTCTGGTCGAAATTTCACCTTCCGGTTTATGATAGGCAATCATTTTTCGTTGGAAATCTTCTGGTTTAGTGACGCGAAGAATCTTACCATCGACTCTTATTTTATCTGTCAGCAAGGCTCGGTCACCAATTTCTGAGATCTTTCCATTAACGCTAACACGACCCGCTTGAATCCATTTTTCAGATTCCCTACGAGAGGCCACACCCGCATTTGCCATTATCTTCTGTAATTTTTCATCTTGCATAACATTGCTCTAATTTAAATTTGCGATTAGTCTTCACTTTGTTCAAGTGACCCGTCGCCTTCTTCTGTATGCTCAGCGTAAAAACTATCTGAGTTTGACTCAGTATGAATATCACTAAGCTCGTCCTGTTCTTGGTTTGAATCTGTTACATCAACCTCTTCTACTTCAAGTGATTCGTCTGTTTGTCCAAAAGCACTCGTCTGCAGATGCTCATCTGTCTCTTGAAAACTTTGAGGCGCAATACCTGAAGCAACGTCACCGTCTTCCAAAGATATTGCTTCATTCGAAGCTCTGTTTAGATCTAGTTCTGTGGACTCCAATTCAGTTGAATCTGAAACTTCTGAATTCTCTTCGTTCGAAGGAGCAGCTTTGTCTTTGCCTCCTCGAGTTTCTCGCTCTTCATCGGGATTGGGCAAATCAAGTTCTGGGTTAAGATCTTCTAGGTCTTTAATTTCAGCAAGGGTCGGCAGTTCATCTAAACTCTTCATATTAAAATAATCTAGAAACTGTTTAGTGGTCGCGTAAAGAGCTGGTCTACCAGGTACGTCTCGATGACCAACAACTCGAATCCATTCTCTCTCTATCATTGTTTTAACGATACTGCTGCTCACGCCAACCCCTCTCACATCTTCAATTTCAGCTCGAGTGACAGGTTGTCTATAGGCGATTAGCGCTAGAGTTTCTAGTGCGGCTCGAGAGTATTTTGCTGGTCTTTCTTCCCAAAGCCTGCTCAGCCATTCTGAATATTCTTGTTTGGCTTGATATCGAAAGCCACTGGCGACTTCTTTTAACTCAACTCCACGTGTTTCTGATTCATTGACTAAAATGGCAAGCGCATCTTTTATTTCGTTTGACGATGGCCGATATTCATCGCCAAATAATTGCATCAGTTGCTCAATAGTCATGGGTTTTGCAACCGCCATCAATGCTGCTTCAATTATATTCTTAAGTTTATTTTGTTCAATGCTCATATTTTTATTCGTATTTCCTAACTTCTACTTGGGTTTGACTCTTTGTAGAGTTTTGGCTAAAGTCTAATTGATTCTTGCTCGCACATGTATCGGGGAAAAAGGATCACTTTGAACTAGTTCAATTAATGACTCTTTCGTCAACTCCATAATCGCTAAAAACGTAACCACTACTCCGGCTCGACCTTCTTCAATATTAAACAACGATATAAAATCAGTAAAGTTATCTGCTGATAAAATCGCCAAGACAGTTCCCATTTTCTCTCGCGTAGAGAGCGCTTCTCTTTGAATTTGATGCGAGGTAAACATTTCAGCTCTTACTAATACATCTTTAAGTGCTAAAAGCACTTCGCGCATATCGACATCAGGTAACGGCTTATTAATATGAAGTTCAGGTGTTTCTGCCTCGAGCTGAAATATTTCTCTACCCATTCTTGGCAATTCATCAACATCTTGCGCCGCGTTCTTAAATCGCTCGTATTCTTGTAGCCGTCTAATTAAATCAGCTCTAGGATCATCTTCATGTTCTTCTAGTACTGGTCTCGGTAGCAGAACACGACTCTTTATTTCTGCTAGCATCGCGGCCATTACTAAGTACTCAGCGGCCAATTCTAGATTAACGGATTTCATCAACTCAACATATTCCATATATTGCTCTGTAATGTGAGCGATTGGAATATTCAAGATATCGAGATTTTGCCGTTTAATTAAATACAATAAAAGATCAAGAGGTCCTTCAAAAGCTTCTAAAAAAACTTCAAGAGCGTCCGGCGGAATGTAAAGGTCTTTAGGCACTTCACTAATGGGCTCGCCTTCTATGAGCGCAAAGTGCATCTCCTCTTGCGAGTGTGCCGGGCCTTCAGCGAGTTTAAACTCTGGATGTACAGGCTCTTGACCATCTTCAGCCGTTCCATCTTCCACAGATTCATCTACCGAACCCGCTTCTGAATTCTCATCAGATTGAATATTCGAATGAGAACGATCAGAAAAAACACTAGGGTTTGAGTTGTCATTTGTCTGAGCACTGGGAGAATTTACGTCATCACCGACAAAATGGGACTCATCTTTAGTTGAAGCCTCTTCTGTTTTTACTCGCTCTGTATTTTTGTTTTCTTGATTCATTTAATCTCTTATCTACCGGTACGATAAACCCATGACATCTCTAACATCTTGCATGGTTTCTTTTGCAATAACACGAGCTCGTTCTGTTCCTTCTGATATAATATTCTTTACCAAATCAGGCGATTCCTCAAATTCCTTCGCTCGCTCTCTAAATTCTGTTGTTTCTTGCTTAATACATTCAATCACGGGTCCTTTACATTCGAGACAACCGATTCCAGCGGACTTACACCCCTCTGTGACCCATTCCTTTATTTTCACAGTCGAATACACCTCATGTAATTGCCACACAGGACAGTTATTCGGGTCGCCTGGGTCGGTGAGACGAACTCTGGCTGGGTCCGTCTGCATTCGTTTTATCTTTTTTTCGATACTCTCATCAGATTCTCGCATTTCAATCACATTATTATATGATTTAGACATTTTCTGTCCATCTAATCCTGGCATCTTTGAAACAGGCGTTAACATTGCTTGCGGCTCAGGCAGGATAATTTTGCCTCCACCATCCAAGTATCCGACTAATCGTTCTTTATCACCTAAGGAAATACTGGCATGACCTTCTATTAGCGCATGCGCTTTGTCGAATGATTCTTCATTTCCTTCTTGTGTGAAATCTTTTCTTAAGGCGTTATACAACTTGGCATTCTTTTTACCCAACTTTTTGATTGCCGCCTCAGCTTTCTGCTCAAACCCAGGTTTTTTCCCATAATAGTGATTAAAACGCCTCGCTATTTCCCGCGACATTTCAACATGAGGCACTTGATCTTGCCCGACTGGGACTGCGCCAGCTTTATACATCAGAATATCTGCAGTCTGCAGTAGCGGATACCCTAAGAAACCATATGTACTCAAATCTTTATTAGCTAACTTATCTTGTTGCTCCTTGTAAGTCGGCGCCCGTTCTAACCAACTAACAGGTGTTAACATTGAAAGTAACAAATGCAGTTCAGCATGGTCTGGCACTTTAGACTGTATGAACATGGTCGCTGAACCAGGATTAACGCCTGCAGCTAACCAATCAATTACCATATCCCACAAGGATTGCTCAATAATGGAGGGATTATCGTAATGAGTTGTCAGAACATGCCAGTCTGCAACAAAGAAAAAACATTCGTGTTGGTGTTGCAACTTGACCCAATTTTTAAGCACTCCGTGATAATGACCTAAGTGCAATCGTCCCGATGGACGCATCCCTGACAAAACTCGTTGAGTTTGTAGGTTTAAGTTGCTCAAACTGTAATCCTTATTATTCTTTCTCATTTATCGAACCCGACATTATAAAGCCTGTCTCGAATAGTTAATACTAATTATCGAATTTATTTGATAGACTGCGGCCAAACTCCAAAACAGTAAGTCAGAGTAGCCTTTGTCATCACGTACACACAAAAGTAAGCCGACGTCCTCTACCCCCACGCCAGTCACTTTAGCGTCTTTTTGGAAACGCTTATTTGCTTGGGTTTATGATTTATTAGGGGCACTAGGTATCTTTATCCTGGCCCTCACTATCGGGCAAATAACACTTTATCTCGTGACTAATCCTTGGGTCGACGATTTTAGCCAAGTTTCTCAAGCAGCGAGTAAGAATGTTTTTTGGGGAATCTATCTCTTTGTAACAGTTCAATATTATTATGTGTGGTGTTGGGTCAAAGGAGGTCAGACGGTAGGAATGAAAGCATGGAAGTTGCAACTATTTAAATCTGATGGGAAATTACTCAGTTGGAAAGAAGCTTACCTCCGTTCATTTCTTTCTTTGGGCGGACTGGCTAATCTTTGGTGCCTCCTCGACAGCGAGAAAAGAGGCTGGCACGACATGGCAATCGATAGTCGAGTGATCGAGTTACCAAAAGATTTTTATAAGAATGATAATCAAAAACCTCTCATTTGAATGGTCGAATCATATTTGTACTACTAGTTATAAGTGAACAGGTCTTCGACCATAGTAACTTTCACCTCTCCTCTAACCTGATTTTCTCATCAAACCATACGCAAAAGCGGCAAATACAATCAATGGTAATACTGCTCCCAGAAAGGGAGATGCTCCATAAATAAGGCTGATTGGACCAAAGGATTGTTTAACCAAGTGAAAGCCAAAACCTAACATTACCCCGGTTAATACTCTCGCTCCCATTGATACGTCTCTCATTGGACCAAAAGCGAAGCTAGCCGCGAGCAGCATCATTATTGCCACTGATATTGGTAAAAGCAGTTTTTGCCAAATAGCCAATTCGATTTCAGTGGCATCAAGCAGATTACTAGTTAAATATTGGTGGTATTTGACTAGTCCGCTAATATTGAGCATTTCTGGTTTCAAGGTTAAAGTATCGATGTTGTCTTCATCAATCGGATTATCCCACTCCATCTGAGGCACCAGTATTTTGTTAATACGGCCCTCATCAAAGTGAGTTTCCGCCACTTCCATTAAATACCATTTATCGTCGACCACTACTGCAGACTTTGCTTCTATTAAGCTCATAAGCTGAAACGACTGATCTAACTGATAAATTGCCAGATTATGCATTTCGCCACTTTTATGAATACTGGCTATATGAATAATTTGGTTGTCTCTTTTTGCCCACAGTCCTGTCGCGCTTCGAGAAATTTTACCATCACTTAAGGCCGATGTTCGCAACTGTTGTGCTGACTTACTTGCGACTGGAGCAACAATTTCACTTAATACCAACACACATACCATCAGTATTAACGAAGCTTTCAAAGTTGAACCTGCAATTCGCCAAGTCGTCATACCTGCTGCTCTCATCACCGTCAGCTCATTATTTGCGGCTAGAATTCCAAGTCCGAATAAAGATCCGATTAAAACTCCCATAGGAAAAAGCTCTAACACCTTTTGAGGCAACATTAAACCTACATAAAGAAGCGCGTCGGCAAGTTGATAGCTGCCTTTACCAATTGAATTCGATTCTTCCAGCAATCCAAACATAGCTCGCAAAACGATTAATAAAAATAGAATCAGTAAGCTCGCTGAAATGACATGTCGAGCGATATATCGGTCCATTAAGTTAAACATCTTAATTGGCTCCCACTCTGTGTTGTCGAATGGACTTTTTAATTTTCTTTAGTGGTAAATATAGCCAATAAACGAAAAGACCTAAACCGAGATGGATCCACCAAAAGCCAATTTCGCCCGGAATTCGTCCAGAATCAACCATTTTCCTTGAATACATCATCAATAAAACATAAATTAAATAAATCAAGACCGATGGTAGCAACCTAGAAAACTTTCCTTTTCTTGGTTGGGTCCGTGACAGGGGAATGGCCAATAAACAAATTAGCGGTATCGAGATCGGTGCGGCTAACCGCCAATGCAACTCCGCCCATTGTCTATTCCCCAGCTTTGCGATCAAATTCAGTGTCGATGCCGACTTTGCAGAGTCCGACACTTTAATAGAGTCGTCCTGCACTATTTTTGTATAAGAGGAATCAAAGTGAGTAAGCTGCCAGCGATTTTCAATTTCATTGAATTCACTAAATTGACCGTTTTCTAATACCAAATAATTAACGCCGGTTTCCTCATTTTCCCAATGTCGCCCTGAACGAGCGGTTTGAATCTTTACCTGACCATATCGATTATTCAAAATTGATAGACTATCGGCAGGTAGCTGTAAAATATTGTTTTGACTCGATTCTTGTTCAAGCTGTCTTGAGACTGAGAATACTCCGGTAATTTCGCCCGAATCTGTTTTGGATTCTACAAATACAATACCGTCTCTGGTGCTATTTTCTTTAAATCGACCCGCTGAAAATACCCCTAATTTCGCTTGAGCAGCTTGTTCTGCCATCAAAACTGAACTTTGAGTCAAAGCCCACGGAGTTAAAATAGTGGACAATGCCCCAGCCGCTAATGCGAGCACAAACGCCGAAGGTAGCAACATCTTGGCTAAATCTTGCTGACCAATACCGAGTCCATGAACAACAACTAGCTCATTGTCCGAATAGAGCCTGCCAAAGGTCAGTAGAATAGCCAAAAAGAATGATAGTGGAATGAGAAAGCCGGCGACTGATGGAATTTGTAACGCGAGCAACGAAAATACCGCGTTAGCAGAAATAGTCCCATCGACCGCTAATTGGATATATTTCACAAATCGGGAGCTAACGAAAATAAGTATCAGCACCAACAAAATAGCTGCGGTCGTTCGATAAATATCTTTATTAATATAGTTTTTTAGTATCAAACTAAATTCCTAATCAAGGTACAAAGCAATTGGGTGAAATTCGAACAGTTTGCGGTATAAAATGAGACCGCTAACACTGAAGAAAAGTTCGAGTTTTACTTAATAAAAAGGATTTTATAAGTTAAACTCTCGTTTTAGCTAGTTTTCTATTGATGCAAAGGCTGTTAGCGAGCTATTTTAGCATTGCTGCCACTAAAGAATAAACCTTCGTATCATGAAAACTTCCTTCCAGTCAGCTGATAATGGATTCTTTCAATGGAATTTAACGTAAAAAGTGGTAACCCAGAAAAACAGCGTAGCGCTTGCGTTGTTATAGGTGTTTTTGACTCACGAAAACTTTCCCAAGCGGGCGAGCAAATTGACGAAGTCAGTGAGGGCTATCTTAGCAATTTACTCAGACGTGGCGACATGGAAGGTAAATTGGGACAAGTATTATTACTTCACAATGTGCCGAACACATTATCAGATCGTGTGCTTTTAATTGGTTGCGGGAAAGAAAGAGACTTCGGCGATAAGCAATATAATACTGTCATAGCAAAAGCGATCACAACGCTGAATGAGACAGGCTCAATGGATGCGGTTTGTTTCTTAAGCGAATTAAATGTCAAAGGAAGAGATACCCATTGGAAAGTAAGACACGCGATTGAGTCGACTCAAGATACTCTGTATTCATTTGAAGAGTATAAGAGCAAATCTGAGACTGCCAGAAGACCAGTACGACGTCTCGTATTCAATGTTACAACACGCAAAGATTTAACGATTGGTGAGCAAGCGATAGCGGAAGGAATAGCGGTTTCTAAAGGAGCTCATAAAGCTCGCGATTTAGCTAACCAACCACCCAATATAGCAAATCCAACTTATTTAGCAGAAGAAGCGAAAATACTGGCGGTTCAAAACGACCACGTTGAATGCCAAATCATTGATGAGTCAGAACTCAAAGAAATGGGCATGGGCGCATTTACAGCTGTTTCTCAAGGATCTAAAACACCAGGAAAATTAATCGTTTTAAAATATAACGGCGCTGAAGCAGAAAAAAAACCGATTGTATTAGTCGGCAAGGGAATCACTTTTGACAGCGGTGGGATTTCACTGAAACCCGGTGAGCGCATGGATGAAATGAAATACGACATGGGCGGTGCTGCCGGTGTTTTCGGCTGTTTCGTTGCTGTGACTGAATTGTCTCTTGTTGTAAATCTTGTAGTTGTAATAGCCGCTGCAGAAAACATGCCTAGCGGTGATGCAGCACGTCCAGGCGATATAGTAACAACATTGTCAGGACAGACTGTGGAGATCCTGAATACAGACGCAGAAGGTCGTTTGGTTTTGTGTGATGCGTTAACTTATGTTGAGCGCTTCGATCCCGATGTGGTGATCGATGTCGCGACTCTAACAGGCGCTTGTATTGTCGCTTTAGGTGACCAAGCATCTGGACTACTAAGCAACCACAATCCGCTCGCCCATGAACTTTTAAATGCGGGTGAACTCTGCGGTGATCGTGCTTGGCGGCTGCCTTTATGGGACGAATATCAAGAGCAGCTCGACTCGAATTTCGCCGATATGAGTAATCTTGGTGGTCGTGGCGCTGGTACGATAACTGCCGCGTGTTTCTTATCGCGATATACTAAGAAATACCAATGGGCTCATCTTGATATAGCCGGCACAGCATGGAAAACGGGTAAAGCAAAAGGTGCGACGGGTCGACCGGTTCCACTACTGACTCAATATATCTTGAGTCGAGCGAATTCTTAGTTTGTATAGCTTAGAATTGAGCAATCAAAATCGTATCTTGGATACACTCGTTAGCTTTTTTAATAGAAGATCACTATGACCCAAATCGAATTCTATTCAGTGGACGATGAAGAAAACAAACTTCCCTACTCTCATCTCACTGAGGTAGTAAAACGCGGATACCGAAAAAGCCAAAAAGTTTTTATTCACACCGATGATAAACGGATGGCAGAAAAAATCGATGAGATGCTGTGGACTCACGATGCAAAGAGTTTTTTACCGCATCAGCTAGTTGGTGAGGACGAAAATACAAAGCCACCGATAGAGATCGGTTGCGGTCAAGAACCGACGATTCAGCCCGACATTCTAATTAACCTAGCGACTGAAGTACCACTTTTTTTTAGTCACTTTAAATGGGTATTTGAATACGCGTTTGGCGATGATGAAAACAAAGAAAAGGCTCGTGACAGATTCAAATTTTACCGAGAAAGAGGATACCCTCTCAATCACCGAAAAATCGCTAATTAGATTTCTAATTTTTGTATTAAATCGAATAATCAATTTTTTATTGTAGAAAAAATTAAGAGTTAAATATGGATACATCTTACACCCCAGAAAATATCGAACAGAAATGGTATAAGCAATGGGAATCGAATGGTTACTTCAAAGCAAGTGGTAACGGCACCCCTTATTGTATTTTGATCCCACCACCCAATGTTACCGGCAGTCTACACATGGGTCACGCGTTTCAACATACCATCATGGATACTCTGACTCGTTTTCATCGAATGAGCGGTGATGATACTTTATGGCAATGTGGAAGTGATCACGCGGGCATCGCAACTCAGATGGTTGTTGAACGACAACTTGATGCTCAAGGGCAAAAGCGTACCGACTTTACTCGCGAAGAATTTATCGAAAAAGTTTGGCAATGGAAAGAAAGTTCTGGTGGTACTATTTCTGACCAAATGCGTCGTTTAGGTGATTCACCAGATTGGGAAAGAGAAGCTTTTACCATGGATGATAATCTGTCTAAAGCTGTGCAAGAAGTATTTATTCAATTGTATAAAGACAAGACTATTTACCGAGGAAAGCGATTAGTAAATTGGGATCCTAAATTCCAGTCGGCAATTTCCGATTTGGAAGTTGAGAACCATGATGAAAAAGGATCAATGTGGCACTTTCGGTATCCTTTAGCTGATGGCGCTAAGACTCAAGACGGAAAAAATTATCTTGTTGTTGCTACCACTCGTCCGGAGACAATGCTTGGTGACTCAGCCGTAGCAGTTGATCCAAATGACGAAAGATATATGAATCTAATTGGCAAATTCATAATGCTTCCATTGGTCAACCGAAAAATACCAATAGTAGCCGATGATTATGTGGATATGGAATTCGGAACTGGTTGTGTAAAAATCACACCTGCCCATGATTTTAATGACTATGAAGTTGGTAAAAGACATAGTCTTCCTCTCATTAACATTTTTGGGCCTACAGCGAAAATCCTTGAAAAATCAGAGGCGTTCTATTTCGGTGGCAAACCCATCGATGACTTCGATTCCCAGCTGCCCGAAATATTCTCAGGTCTCGACCGATTTGAGGCCCGAAAGTTAATAATTTCAGAATTTGATTCACTGGATTTATTGGAAAAAATCGAAGACCACTCGCTCATGGTACCGAGAGGCGATAGAAGCAATGTGGTCATCGAACCTCTGTTAACGGACCAGTGGTATGTTGCTACCGAATCTTTGGCGAAACCGGCAATCGAAGCAGTACGTTCAGGAGAGATCAAATTTGTTCCTGAAAACTGGGATAAGACTTATTATCACTGGATGGAGAACATTCAAGATTGGTGTATCAGTCGTCAGCTTTGGTGGGGCCATAGAATACCGGCTTGGTATGATGAACAAGGAAATGTTTACGTCGCTGAAAACGAAACACAAGTCCGCAAAGAAAATAATTTGGCTGATAACATCAAACTGACTCAAGACAGTGATGTACTTGACACTTGGTTTTCATCGGCACTATGGCCATTTGCAACAATGGGATGGCCTGATCAAACTGAAGAATTGGAAAAATTTGTTCCGTCTAGTGTGTTAGTCACTGGCTTCGATATTATTTTCTTCTGGGTAGCCAGAATGATAATGATGACACTTAAGTTCACTGGTAAAGTTCCGTTCAAGGAAATCTATATCACTGGGCTAATTCGTGATGAAAGTGGTGACAAAATGTCAAAATCAAAGGGCAATGTACTTGACCCTATCGATCTTATTGACGGTATTCAGCTAGAGCCGTTAGTAACCAAAAGAACATCGGGTTTAATGAACCCAAAAGCGGCAAACAAGATAGAGAAAGCCACTCGAAAACAATTTCCTGAAGGGATTAATTCATACGGAACCGACGCATTAAGGATGACATTTTGCGCACTTGCTTCAACCAGTCGTGACATCAATTTTGATCTTGGCCGGGTTGAAGGCTATAGAAATTACTGTAATAAATTATGGAATGCTGCACGCTATGTATTGATGAATACTGAAAATCAAGATTGTGGTTTGACCATAGACAATTCTCAATCGCTAGAGTTAAGTGTTGCTGACAAGTGGATAATCGGTCGTTTCAACCTCACGGTTCAAACATTCATTCAGCACACCAATGAGTACCGTTTTGACCTTGCGACCCAATCTCTTTTTCAATTCAGTAAGAATGACTACTGCGATTGGTATTTAGAATTATCCAAACCAGTTTTAACAAACGAGCAATCGACTGAACAACAAAAAATAGGAACACGGCACACACTGGTAAATATACTCGAGTCAATGATGCGTTTACTCCATCCCATGATTCCGTTTATAACTGAGGAGATATGGCAAAAAATCAAGCCTATGACCAACTGCTCAACCGAATCTATTATGTTGGCTGCGTTTCCTACTTTTGATGTTGATTCAGTTGATTTGGATGTCAATGAAGATTTAACTTGGATTCAAAATATCATCACTGGCGTTAGAAATATTCGCGGTGAACTCAATATTTCACCGTCTAAACCGATCAGTGTTCTGTTGAAGAATGGGAACGACGATGATAACCGTCGATTGATTTCCTATAAGAATTTTCTATCGTCTTTAGCAAAGCTCGAAGATATACGTCTAACGGAGGCATCAGAAGAAATACCGCCCAGCTCAACCGCTCTTTCCGACCATTTAGAAATTTTGGTGCCTGTTGCTGGACTAATCGATATCGAAGCTGAGGTTGATCGATTGAATAAAGAAATAGGAAAACTAGAAAACGAAATGAAGCGATTATCAGGCAAACTAAACAATAAGAAATTCGTGGACAATGCGCCAGAGGCAATCGTATCTAAGGAGAAAGAAAAATTGGAAAGTGCAAAGTTATCGATTGAAAAATTAGCACAGCAAAAACTTGAGTTATTGTCTATTTAGTTAACTGTAGTTTCAATTAACGCGGTCTAATAGTTAAGATTCGTTGTTGTATGGACAACGAATCTTTTTTTTACTTTATTCTTCCATGCTCGGCGCGGCCACTCGCATGATTTCTTCAACCGTCGTTTTCCCTTCCGCTATTTTTTTTGCGCCACTAATTCTCAATAACATCATTCCATTTTCAAGAGCTTGCTTACGAATAGGTGCTACATCACTTCCTTCCGTCGTCACCTTTTTAATCAGTGGGTCGATTTTTAACAATTCATAAATACCCTGCCTACCTAAATACCCCGACTGACGGCATTCATCACATCCTTTCGGTTCAAACATTAGTTTCGGCATCGCAATATTAAAGCCTATAGTCAGTTCTTTCCAAGCAACTTGGTTCGGTTCAACGGCATGTTTACAATGTGGGCAGAGTGTTCGTACTAGTCTTTGTGCCATGACCCCCAGCAGAGTTGCGTTAATTAGATACGCAGGTACACCAATATCCTGTAGCCGCGTAATCGCCGACGATGCATCGTTAGTATGAAGTGTGGATATCACTAAGTGCCCCGTAAGCGACGCCTGAATAGCAATGTCTGCTGTTTCTTTATCCCGTATCTCACCAATCATAATAATATCGGGGTCTTGTCTCAAAAGAGACCTGACTCCGGTCGCAAAATCGACATCGATTTCGTGGTGGACTTGCATTTGATTAAATGCGGGCTCTACCATTTCGATGGGATCTTCTATGGTGCAGACATTAACTTCCGGTGTAGCGAGCAACTTAAGAGTGGTGTATAGAGTGGTTGTCTTACCAGAACCGGTTGGCCCCGTTAGCAACACAATACCAGTTGGCTGTTTTGCCATTTCTAGCCAGCTATCTTCAGTGTCCTTATCCAGTCCTAACGCGCTAAAATCTCTCAGTAGTACTGTGGGATCAAAAATCCTCGCTACTAGTTTTTCGCCAAATGCGGTAGGCATCGTTGACAAGCGAAGTTCAATTTCTAATCCGTCCGGCGTTTTCGTTTTGATCCTGCCATCAAGCGGTTTTCGTCGCTCTGCGACGTCCATTCGACCAAGAATTTTGAAGCGAGCAATCACCGCGGCTGAAATATTGGCTGGCATTTTGTAGACGCTGTGTAAAACGCCATCAATGCGAAGTCGAATATTTCCGGTTTCTCTCCTTGGCTCAATGTGAATATCACTAGCTCGCTCCGCAAAGGCATATTGCAGTAACCAATCCACAATTTGCACTACGTGTTGGTCATTAGCGTCGAGTTCCCCGACGTTACCAACTTCTAGCAATTGTTCTAAATTGGTCACTTTTACATCTTGGAGATTTTCGCCCGATGCGCCTTTAATCGATGAGCTCAGAGTATATAGCTCCTTCTGCAGCCTTTTGACCGTTTCAGGATTCGCAATAACAAGCTGAATGCGTTTACGTAGTATTTGTTCCAACCCAGCGACCCAACCAATAACTTCGGGTTCGATCGTGGCTACCGCAATATAATCTGAATGTACTTCGCAAGCCAGAATATTGTGCCGAAGAGCAAACGCTTTAGACATTACCGCCGTCACTGCATCGACATCAATTTTGAGAGGGTCCAGTCGTACGTAAGGTAATTTATGTTGGACAGCAAACTGTTCAGAAAGAATCTCGGCTGTCAGCGTTTTACCTCGCAATTTTTTTGATTTTATCTTTAGACTGGCTATCTGATTAATAGGATGACCAGTTAATAACTTACGTTTAATTTCCTGAGTCGCTTCAACCGACTCTTCAGACGTTATAAAATCCCCACGCTCTAAATCACGTAGGAATCGAATGACATCTGTTTTTCGGTTGGTCTTAACTTGCATGAAACGCCCGTAATATAAAAAATAGCTGATTAAAGTGTATCTGGTTTTGCTTAAATATCAAATGCTTAAAGCAGTGCAATTGAGCATTTGTGAACTCGCTTTAGTTATTAAAAATTTGATACTACGACAAGTTATGCTTTGCTGAGATGAGAAATGCTTGTTAACTTCGAACTAAACCGAAAATAGTGAGTGACTCAGTCAGTTAGTTTAAATTCAATATCGCATGGGCGTTAATGGTCGTTTGCATTGCTATTTGAGCGGCAGACTCTTGTCTAAGGGTTACTAAACTGCGGAAATTGTCAAACAGATGAAGCGGAGTATTATATTTTTGTTGGCAAGTAACAGGAGGCATATCAGGGGCATCCGTTTCTAGAACAATTGATTCGAGCGGCAATGTCGCGGCAAGACGGTGCAATTTTGCAGCTCTTGGATAAGTCATGGCACCACCAAAACCTAATTTGAAACCTAAATCACAGTATTTTTGCGCTTGATGTTCACTACCATTAAATGCGTGAACGATGCCGCCGCCTTTAAATTTCATCTGAGTAATGATTTTAAGCATTTCATCGTGTGCTTTTCTTACGTGTAAAACTATTGGTAATTCAGCCGATTTAGCGATGCTGATCTGCGACGTGACAAAATGGATTTGCATGCTTCGATTAGCTGTAGAATTATAGAAATCTAACCCTATTTCCCCAATTGCAGCAATAGGCCCGACCGACAAAGCCATCTCTAAATCATGAAGGTGGCTTTTGGTGTGTTGCTCTACAAACATGGGATGTAGGCCGAGTGCGGTATGACATATAGAATGAGTTGCTGTAATTTGACGAATCGCACGCCAGCCGTCTCTTTTTACACCAGGAATCAGTATACCTGATATACCAGCCTCTTCGGATTTGATAATCATCTTATTCAGATTGCCACCAAACTGAGGAAAATCTAAATGGCAATGAGTATCAAATAAAGTAATATTGTTTGTCATGCAAAACCTGATATCTAATACGTAATATGTTTCGTCACCTTCGAAGGTCTATTTATGCAGCCCATTTGAAAGCACAATAACTCTAGCAGTCGACCATTAGTCGACTCACTAGGTCAATAAATACAACAAAACCGTAGACTATTTCATTGACCAGCCATCATGATAATAAATTATCTCGATAGAGAACAGCATTATTTAGGTAAATAACTGATTTTAATAGAAATTAGGTTAAATCCTAAATATTACGGTTTAATGCTCTCTTGTTTGTTTAAAAGCGATATCTGGCCATCTCTCTTGAATTAAGTTCAGGTTAACGCGAGTTGGTGCCAAATAGGTCAGATTATTCCCCCCGTCAAGTGTCAAATTATCAGTGGTCTTATTTTTAAACTGCTCCAACATTTTAGCATCATCACATTCGACCCAGCGAGCGGTATTGACTGCTACAGGCTCGAAAATACACTCTACTTTGTATTCACTTTTTAATCGATGTGCGACAACATCGAACTGGAGAATTCCAACCGCACCAAGGATTAAATCATTGGAATTAATAGGCCTAAATACCTGAGTAGCCCCTTCTTCAGAGAGTTGAATCAATCCTTTCAAAAGTGCTTTATTCTTTAAAGGGTCCGCAAGTCTTACTCGCCTAAACAATTCAGGAGCAAAATTTGGAATTCCGGTAAATTTGACCATTTCTCCTTCAGTAAATGAATCACCGATTTGAATCGTTCCGTGATTATGGAGGCCAATGATGTCGCCGGCAAAGGCCTGTTCCAAATTGGAACGATCTCCAGCAAGGAAAGTCACTGCGTTGGCAACCTGGATATCACGATTGAGCCGCACATGCTTCATTTTCATACCTTTTGAATATTGACCCGAGCAAATGCGCATAAAAGCGATTCGATCTCTGTGAGCTGGGTCCATATTCGCCTGTATTTTGAAAATAAACCCCGAAAAGTTTTCTTCTGTCGGCTCAATGTCTCGCTGATCAGTGACTCGGCTCAAAGGAGCAGGCGCCCATTCGACAAATCCATCTAACATTTGTGTCACACCAAAATTTCCTAGGGCGGTTCCAAAATATACGGGACTCAACTCGCCATTTAAGAAAGCTTCCAATTCAAATTCATGAGAAGCACCTTGCACGAGTTCTAGCTCTTCTCTTAATTCCTCAGCCAATGAACCAATCGCCTCATCCAATTGAGGGTTATTGAGCCCTTCAATACAGTGTTCTTGTTGAATAATATGACCTTGCCCAGTCGAATAAAGGTAAATTTTATCTTCGAGTAAATGATAAACTCCCTTAAATTGCTTACCCATACCAATAGGCCAGGTAATAGGCGCACAGCGAATGTTAAGAACGTCTTCAACTTCATCCATAAGTTCAATCGGGTCTTTAATGTCTCTATCGAGTTTATTCATGAAAGTGACAATGGGGGTGTCTCTAAGACGACAAACTTCCATGAGCTTAATAGTCCTTTGCTCAACCCCTTTACTACTATCAATTACCATCAATGCAGAGTCAACAGCAGTTAGCGTACGATAAGTGTCCTCAGAAAAATCTTCATGCCCAGGCGTGTCCAGAAGGTTTACAATACGTTCATTGTATGGGAATTGCATCACGGATGTAGTCACTGAAATCCCCCTCTCCTTCTCCATTTCCATCCAATCAGATGTCGCATGTTTACCTGATTTTCGCCCTTTCACCGTGCCAGCTTCTTGTATTTTTTTTCCGAGCAGGAGCAGTTTTTCGGTAATTGTTGTCTTACCGGCATCCGGATGAGATATTATTGCAAAGGTTCGGCGTTTGTTAACTTCGATCGACACGATTAATCCTAGTTAAAATATATGTTTGAAAATAGCGAGTGATCTTTATGTCAATTAACTTAGGTTCATTAAGTGGTTATTCGTCTATTTTCGAATTACACAACTATTAAAACGGAACATGACTGGCTATTTATTAAGCGCGCAATTATCGCCAATTAGGGCTAACAACTCAATCAAAACAAATCGAGTTATCCATCAATCGTTGTCGGAATTGATTTAATCGTATATTTTTAGAGCCGCCACTCGAAGACAAGGCCATTTTCTTTTCCTTGATCCGATTGGTAGTAGTCTTTTCTTTCACCTATCTGTTTAAAACCAGTGTTTAAATAGAGAGCTATGGCGGCAGTATTAGTTTTCCTAACTTCCAGAAAGATGACTTTGCTCTGCGATTTTCTGGCTGTTCTCTCAATATGTTGCATCCAGAGCTTTCCGATCCCAAGTCGTTGAAATTCTGGGAGTACGCAGACATTATGAAGATGAAGTTCGTCAGCAGCCCTTTGAAGAATCATATGACCGACATTTCTATCTGGAAGGTACATTAAAAAAATTAAATAATTACCGTTAAACGACTCTTTAAGGTTACCTTCCGACCAAGGAAATCGATATGATTGATTTTCTAACTTAACGATTGAAGACAAGTCTGAAAGTTTAGCTCCGCGGATATTTAACTGAGATATATCCACTAACGATTTCATGGGGTCAACTCGAAAGTTGGTTGGTGAGCAACTGACTGATTAGGACCAGATCTTCAAGCGCTAACCGTTTTAAGGACGGATTTTTTATAAGAGAAAACGGATGGTAGCTCGATAAAACTTTGTATCGCTCTTCTATGGAGTTTAACTTTCCTCTTGCTGAAGCAACAGACAATTCCTCTCCAAATAATTGGTTAATAGTCTCTTCACCCAGTGCCAAAATAAGATCAGGTTGGCAATCGCTTAGCACTTCTGATAATGGCTGAGAATCAGCACTTAGCCCTGCAGCAGACAAATGCGCCAATTGAATACTGACTTGAGTATCGCTATTATCGAGCAACGCATTTAGCGCAGCAATATAATCTGTCATAAATTGACTCGGGCCATTCATCCGAGCAAAACTATTCGCAGGCTGGTCTATTTGATGACGACAGATAATCATCACTTTCTTAACGGCTGCGTCAGTCACTAAAGGATTAGACCACTTCACCACTTTTAAATATTGCCCGGCCATTAGAGGCTGATGACGATTTTTGTGTTTGTGCTGAACACTTTTATCTTTGTCGGTTGAATTCTGAGTTTCAGAAACAGTTTGCTTATTGTTAGAGACAACTGATGATTGAACAGGTTGTTTTGCCTGCGGAATAATATTCGTCCTATTTGTAGCTTCAACGACGACTGGTTCAATCGTTGAATCGACAATTTTCGAATCATCAGTGAGTTCTCGACTGCCAACATCCGTGATTACTGAAGTGTCACTTGGATATCTAGTAGACTCTGTTTGCAATGATTGGTCGGGAGTCGCTAAGAGGACTTCCTTTGGTGACCAAACGGTTATTCCTAATGCTTGTAAATAAGACAATCTAGTTGAATCATCTAAGTTATGATTTAGTAGCAAACCGGTCTTCACAGTATTGCCCCGCAATACTTACAATATTCAGCATCGACATCGTGCCCTTCTTCGCTACAATTTTGACAGGCAACATTTGAAACTTCACTTTTAACCGCTCGCGCAAGCTCTGCGCTATAAATTCCTGTCGGTACGGCGATGATGGCATAGCCCAAGATCATAACCGTGGCTGCAATCATTTGACCTATTTGAGTTTGCGGAACCATATCACCATAACCGACAGTGGTTAGTGTAACGATAGCCCAATAAACTGACTTAGGGATACTAGTAAATCCGTTTTCAGCCCCTTCAATTAGGTACATTACCGAACCAAAAACAACCACAAAAATAAATATACTATATAGAAAAATGGTTATTTTCTTTTGGCTAGCTTTAAGTGCTATCATCAAAGTATTGGCTTCACCAAGATACTCTGCAAGTTTAAACACCCGGAATATTCGCAGCACCCTAAGCACTCGAACGACCAAAAATGTCTCAGCCCCTACATAGTAAAGCGCAATAAAACTGGGTAATATGGACATCAAATCAACAATTCCTAAGACACTGAGCGCATATAGTCTTGGATTACGAACACTGAGTAGCCTTAGTATATATTCGCAGGCAAACATGATGGTAAAAAACCATTCAATGACATCTAGTATCCCGCCATACTGAAACCTAATAACTTCAACACTATCTAACATCACTGCGATTACGCTTAACGTAATTGCCACAATCAGTAGTACGTCAAATCGTTTACCGGCAGGAGTGTCTGCTTCGAAAATGATCTCGTGTAATTTTTCTCGCCAGGGTGCGAGTGGTTCTCCTTGACTATATATTTTCATCTTCTTATTCAATCATCATTCCGCGTTGTTCGAATAACCACCAATCACACCAGCTTTAAAACTATTCACCGATTGCTCTAATTCTAATTTCAACTCGTCGGTTTTGTGCGCGCCCTTCTGCAGATTGGTTGGATGCCAATGGTCTCATTGGTCCTCTACCATGATGTATAATTCGCTTCGCCTGCACACCTTTAGACACCAGATAGTCAGTGACTGATTTTGCTCTTTCTTCAGATAGTTTCAAATTAAAACTTACACTGCCAGTTGAGTCTGTATGACCTTCAATTTCAATCGCCGTCTTTTTATAATTAGACAGAACGGTACCAACAGAATTTAATATTGGAAAGAAGTCTGCTTGGATAACCGCTTTGGAACTCGCAAAGGTGATATTACCAGGCATCACTAAATTAATATTGTCGCCATCTCGAACAACGCTAACTCCCGTATCCGCGAGAGATTTTCGTAGTTCATCTTCTTGTGAGTCCATATAGGCGCCAATTCCTGCGCCTATTGCTCCACAGCCTAATGCAGCATTTCTTGCATGCTTGCCACTGTCTCTCGCACCAATAATGCCGCAAACGAGAGCGCCTAAGGCAGCTCCTTTAACAGCATTGTTTGTTTTAGATTCTCCAGTATTGGGGTCAATAGTCTGACAACCTGACAAAACAATCGCAAAAATGACAACTTTAAAAACATTCGTTCTAATGAATGAAAACAACATAAACATCCTAATATTCTTCGACAAGTGAAATTACTAAAAATTTGATTGGTATTTGGTACGAGAACGAACTCGACCAACAAAAGTTGATGTTGCCAAACATCGCCTCAGTCTTCAAGATAAAAAGGTCCAAATGCCTAATTTGACTGAAATTAGACGAAAAAAAAAGCTATCCAGTAACTCTGGACAGCTTAATTTGACTTTCAAAGCAAAAAGGACGGTTATGCTGCTTTTTCCGGTTCTTGTTTTACCTTTTGTGTTGATTCACCACGAATATAGCTCTGTTCGTACTCATCCACTTGAATAGCATCAAGTCTCAGTGATTCTGCTAACAGATAGGATCGCCCTTCTTGTTCATTGATCACTTCAGCTTTTACCGCACTCGCAATAGTCTCTTCAAGAGAACCTCCGTTAGTGATGTCCTTTTCTCTCAGTGCTTTACGTATTCTAGATGCAATGGTAACGGTTGAGAGCACATGGTGAAAAGCATGATCGATTCGACCAACGGGCTGCTCTTTATCACCAATATAGATGTTCTTAGTTAGTCGGTCTCGCAATTCATTTTCACACAGCATTGCCTGCACCACCTGATGGTCGAGTTGATCACTCGGCTTTTTATAGGCTGCTCCATACGGAAAAATTATTCGCTTAAGTGTTCGACTGATCCATGTAGGTTTAAAATTCTCGAAAAATTCAAACAATGCTTTTTGAACTAGATAGAGATTATTATCGATGTTCCATTGAACGTACGGTAAATCAGCCGCTTGCTGACCGTTATCTTGATAGTACTTTAATACAACTGAAGACATATAAAGATGACTGAGAACATCTCCTAGACGTGCAGATAGTCTCTCTTTTCGCTTCAATTCTCCACCCAAAATAGCCATTGATAAATCAGAAACCAATGCGAGGGCAGAACTCATCCGAGTCAATTGTTGATAATAATAACCAGTTACCCCTGCTACGGGCTTACTGGCGATTCTTCCGCCGCTTAATCCAAGGCTCACACTACGAACAAAGTTGCTAAAACCATAACCTATGTGCCTAAACAATAAAGAATCAAATTCTTCTAAGCCTTGTTCTTCATTAGGATTTGAAGCAGCTTGCATCTCTCGGTATACAAACGGGTGACACCTAACTGCTCCTTGTCCAAAAATCATCAAATTTCTAGTGAGAATATTGGCCCCTTCAACGGTAATACTCACGGGTGTGCTCATAAATGCATTTGCCAAATAATTTCGTTCTCCTTGAATAACTCCTCGTCCGCCATGGATATCCATTGCATCATTTAATAAGCTTCGAGCAGATTCTGTCATATGGTATTTTGCAATTGCTGTAATAACCGATGGCTTGTGTCCTGCATCAACCGCGCCAGCAGTCGTTATACGCGCAGCTTCAAGCTGATAAGTCGCGCCAGCAATTCTCGCCAACGCTTCCTCTACGCCTTCAAAACGACCTATTTCGGTTTTAAATTGTTGTCTAAGTATCGAATAGGCGCCAGTCGCTCTGTAGGCTACTTTAGCTGCGGCGGTTGCACCGGAAGGCAATGAAATTCCTCTCCCAGCAGACAAACACTCAACTAACATTTTCCAACCTTTTCCAGCAAAGTCCTGACCGCCAACAATCCATGACAGCGGTATGAAAACATCTTTTCCGCGAGTAGGCCCATTCATAAATGGCGAACCAACTGGGTAATGCCGAGTGCCAATTTCTACGCCATCGTGTGAAGTAGGAATTAACGCAACAGTAATACCTATGTCTCGTTCATTTCCTAGCAATGAGTCCGGATCAAATAATTTGAACGCCAGTCCAAGAACGGTTGCCACTGGGGCAAGTGTAATATAACGCTTATCCCAATTGAGCCTGATACCTAAGACTTGTTCCCCTTCAAATTCACCTTGGCAAATGATTCCCGTGTCGGGCATCGCACCAGCATCAGATCCTGCCTGCGGTCCAGTAAGTGCAAAACAGGGTATATCTTCGCCTTTGGCTAGTCGCGGCAGGTAGTGATCTTTTTGTTCATCGGTTCCATAATGTAACAATAGTTCCGCCGGTCCTAAAGAATTAGGAACCATAGTACTGACACCTAAAGCGCCTGAACGTGATGCTAATTTAGTCACTACGCTAGAATGAGCAAAAGCCGAAAACCCCTTCCCACCGTATTTTTTGGGAATGATTAACCCTAAAAAACCTTCTTTTTTAAGGTAGTCCCAAGCCGCCTCAGGTAGATCTTTATCGATAAAACTAATATCCCAATCGTTAACCATGCCGCAAACAGTTTCAACTTGATTATCAATGAAGTCTTGTTCTTCTTGCGAAAGTATCGGCGGGCTAGTTTTTAACATTGATTCCCAATCTGGATTACCTCGAAACAATTCACCGTCCCACCAAACATCGCCCGCATCTAACGCTTCCTTTTCAGTCTGGTTCATCGGTGGAAGAACTCTCTTAAAGAATTCGTACATCGGTCGAGTTATCTTATCTTTACGTAGATCATCCGCGAAAAAAAGAATCGCTACTGGAAAAAACAACAACCATGGCACCAATACAAATTCACTGGTCATTGTGATCATAACCAGCGCAGCTCCGGCCGACGCTAGAGCTGTACCCATTCGGGCCCTAAAATAAGCGCTTGCCCAAATAACACACACTAATATGAATATTTGAAATAACAAAATCATGATCTAACATCTCCTGCAGACTGAGTAGTAGGTTTATTTTGAAGATTACAATCTGCTATATTGTCTTGGTTAACTGCGTCATGAGAGAATGCTGCTGACATGAAGGGTACAAGTCGATTTATAATTTGTTCTATAGATACGGTTTGTTTGAAATCACTTTCAGAAATCTCTTTGAGAGCACGGTGTCCAGCGAGGGTAAATATAAATGATCCCAACATG
Source organism: Kangiellaceae bacterium (assembly GCA_019090895.1). GTDB lineage: Bacteria > Pseudomonadota > Gammaproteobacteria > Enterobacterales > Kangiellaceae. The sequence continues at coordinate 38,220 of JAHRVB010000228.1, read as the reverse complement.
AAATGAAGTCGCCAAAACATTTCTTGTTGATGTAAATGCGGACTGGCTTTATGAAGTAGATCGGTAAACCGATGAAGTACATCAGAGTAATGCTCTAATGCAAAACGTCTCATATGACCCTGAGTTTCAGCATAAGCTCGACCTAACAGGTTCATAAAGACTCCTGCTCCATGGGGTCTCAATTGCTCCAATAAAGTCAATGGTCTTACAAGTGTTTCGAGTACACTCCTTACGGTAAGCACATCACTAATTGCGGTTAATCGGTCCATTTCGACACTAAGCTCATTTGTAAACCGGCCCATAAAACGATCAAATACTGCTTGTATTAGTGTTTTTTTAGAGCCAAAATGATAATTTACCGATGCAAGATTAACTTCAGCGCTTGCGGTTATCATGCGCAAGCTCGTTTCAGAAAAACCATGATCTGCGAACAGACGTTCGGCTGCGTTCAATATTTTGTCTTTAGTTGTGCTCAACTCAAAGCCTTACATGGTCAATTCAAACAAGTGTTTTAAACATACGTTCTAAATATCAAAAAGTCAAGCCCTTAACGACTAACACAGACGGTGAAAAACCGCTCAAAATGGGCTTTTGAATGATACTTATGAAACTATAGGTAGTAAGAAACAAAAGTGCTTCGTTTTCTCCTAAAGACCATAGCGTTTCCACGATAATTGCCTATACTAGCAATGTAAGTTCATGATCTTTCATCTTACGTTTACCCAAGCTATGCAACACAATTATCGACTGATACAGGCGAATCAATGGAACACAATACAAACCAAGTCACTCTCCTTCAATTGGCTGCTGCACAACTAGCATTATCTTTAAAAGAAACGGAACAGCCATTTGATGACCTATCGAAGTTATTCATTGAAATCGTTGAGGGGTATAACAGAGTCGAAGGATTGATAGGCTCAAAAGATGCAAGCGACATTACTGAATTGCAAATTATTCATAAAAGTACCCAAGACAAGGTTCGAAACGCTATTGTTGACTTCCAATTCTACGACCGAATGACTCAACGATTACAGCATATTATGAGCAATATCCAAGACGCAATCGAAGCACTTGAAATCAAAGCGAGAGGCAATGAAGCTGAATGGAATGAAATTTTTGAAAGAATTGAAAAAAGTTACACCATGAGAGAAGAAAAAGAGCTGTTTGATAGTATTAAAAATGGCGAGGGATTTGAAGCTGCTGTCAAATCACTGATAGAAAAAACCTTCAATAAAGAAGAAGCCGTCTCAACGGTGGAATTGTTCTAATTAGCTCAATTTACAGGCTATTCTCCATTTTTAGTGTCATCTTCGAATCTAATCACTACCGCTTTAAATTAGTTGGTTAAAACCGCTAAATTGTAGTGATAAATCTAACCAGTCACATACTTTGTTACAAACAGAACACATTTTGAAAGGTGTTTTAGTCATATAATACACCATATCAAGTACGTTGCTGTTGGGGTCTACGGAATTTGTTGATTATCTTCCATTTTTGGCACAAAACCTGCAATTCCCGACAACATACTGTGTTATTGAGTACTTAAAAAAGTACTTCCCTATTATCCATAGATGCCAAGGAAAAAAAATGAAAGCCACAAATAACTTAATAAATGACCGCTCAAAAAATCATTGGTTATTAGCTATTTTTCTTAGCGCATCCGTTATCGTTAGTAGCTGTAGCGACAGTGGCTCTAACGACGACTCAAAGTCTGATCAATCGTCTAAGGTAGCTGACGTTAAAGATAAAAAAGACGAAAAACCACCAGTACCGGTCGAAGTAGTATCTGTCGCACGAGGCGACATTCAGCAAACCTATCGGACCATAACAACACTTGAGGCGGAAAATGAAGTACAAGTCGTTGCTCGCTCTACGGGTTTACTGCAGGGCATATTGGTGGAAGAAGGCGATACCGTTGTAAAAGGTCAATTAATGGCTCAACTGGATATTGAACAATTATCTCTAGAAGTTGCACAGCTAAAAGCGACCTCAAAAAAATTAAATAAAGAGTTAGAAAGACAACAATCTCTTTTCGCAAGAAAATTAGGCAGTTCTGATACACTTGATAGAGCAAAATTTGAATATGAAGCTCAATTTGCTCAACTTAAACTCGCCAAATTAAAACTCAATTACGCTAGCATCAAAGCTCCAATCGGCGGAATTGTTACCGAAAGATTGGTCAAGCAAGGTAATCTTATACGTGACAATGATATGTTGTTTAAGATCGTTGACTTGAGTACTTTGAAAGCAGTGTTGCATCTTCCTGAAAAAGAATTGGCCAACGTACGCAAACAGCAACAGATACTACTTAAAGTTGACGCCATGGGAGACCAAGTTATTATCGGCGAAATTGAGAGAATCAGACCAACCATTGATACTAGTACGGGAACATTTAGAGTCGTAGCGAAATTAAACAACGATAACAATTTCTTAAAATCAGGTATGTTTGGAAAAGTCGAAGTGGTGTTCGATATTCACCAAGGTAGTTTACTAATCGAACAACAAGCTGTTATTACCCAAGACAATCGTTCACACGTATTTATCGTAAAAGAAAACAAAGCAATCCAAACGCCAGTAACAGTTGGATTCCAGCATAACGGTGTGTTTGAAATAACCGACGGATTAACAGAAAACGATCACGTTATAACCACCGGTCAACAAATCATCAAGCACGAAACACTGGTAGAAATTGTTGGGTTAAATGGTCAAATAGTTGAAACAAAAACGGAAGAAGCCACTAGTAATAAAGCGCAATCTCCATCAACCGTCGCCTCTAATCCTTAGTGGGCGAATAGAATTAACTTAAACGAACACTCTCGTTTAATACTGACATTTGAGACTGCCATAATTGGTGCTTTATAGCTTCTTTATAGAGCACGAAATACTATTGTTCAATCCAAGGACTAAAATTTATGAACCTTATTGCTACCGCCATTCGCAGACCGGTCACTGTCGCTATGTTCACTCTCGCGGCACTCGTGTTCGGATTGGTGCTACTCAATCGTCTTGGATTTAATTTACTTCCTGAGCTGAGCTATCCCACTCTAACAGTCCGTACCGATTTTGAAGGAGCAGCACCCGCGGAAGTTGAAAACCTAATATCAAGACCCCTTGAAGGCGTGTTAGGAACAATTCGAGGATTGCGTCAAGTTCGCTCCGTATCAAAAGCAGGTCGATCCGATGTCTACCTAGAGTTTTATTGGGGAACCAACATTGACGTCGCTAGCTTAGACGTTAGAGAAAAACTCGAACAAGTTCAACTCCCCCTTGAAGTAACAGCGCCCTCACTCCTAAGATTCAATCCGAACAACGACCCGATTATTCGCATGAGTTTAAGTAAAGACGTACAAGATGGCGAAGATCCAATAGCGGCCCTTTCTAGTTTAAGACGCTACGCTGACTTACAACTCTCCAGACGGATTGAAACAATCGAAGGCGTAGCTGCATCAAAAGCATCCGGAGGACTAGAAGATGAAATCCAGATTTCACTTAACCAAGAAAAACTAGCACAACTCAGTATTTCTGTCTCAGATATAGCAAATAAACTTCGGACTCAAAATATTAATATGAGTGGTGGGCAAATAAGAAATGGGCATCAACAGCTGTTGGTTCGAACCTTTAACGAATACCGTTCCATTGATGATTTCTCGAACACTATAATTCTCTCTAAAGATCAAAAGATTGTACGGTTAAAGGATATTGCGACTGTCAAGTCTGCGTTTAAAGATCCAACCGCTATTATTCGTCACAACGGCCAACAAGCAGTAGAGCTGTCAATTTATAAAGAAGGAGATGCGAATACCGTTAGAGTTGCCGAAGCCGTGCATTTTCAACTCTCTAAAATCAACAAAGAACTAGAAGAAGGAATGAAGTTGACCGTACTTACTGATGCTTCAGAGTTTATCGATAACGCTATATCGGAATTAGTCATGTCAGCACTTATCGGCGGTCTACTAGCAATGGTCGTTATCTATCTATTCCTCGGTCAGTTTGGTCCAACTTTGATCATATCTCTTACCATCCCACTATCAATCATTATTACTTTTAATTTGATGTTTGCCGCAAATATCGATATGAATATCATGTCTCTCGGTGGGCTAGCGTTAGCCGTTGGTATGCTGGTCGATAACGCAATCGTTGTGTTAGAAAATATCGCCAAGAAGAAAGAACAAGGTACCACCATAGTGCAGGCAGCGTTAGAAGGAGCAAATGAAGTTTCAGGGGCTATTACGGCTTCTACTTTAACCACTATTGCAGTATTTTTACCGCTTGTTTTCGTCGAAGGTATCGCAGGCCAACTATTTCGAGACCAAGCGTTAACCATCACATTTTCGTTAATCGTATCTCTCGGTGTTGCTCTAACAATCATTCCGACAATGGCAGCGATTGGAGAAAAAAAATCAGGCTCTTTACCTGTCGTAGAAAGAAGTCAAAAACGCACTTGGATAAGAATCCTTTTGTTACCATTCGAAATTATCTTACTGGTCCTAGCGGGGGCGTTTTTTGTAGTTAAAATAGTTGCAAAAGGACTATCGGTTGTTTTTGGATTTGGATTTGGCTTACTCAAGAAACTATTTGATAAAGTGTATCAACCACTATCAGTATTCTATTTATCATTGCTTAAATCATCTTTAAACTCCAAAGCAATAACTCTCGTTCTTGCGGTAAGTTTGTTTGGTAGCACTCTCTACCTTATTAAGGATATTCCAAGGGTTGTCTTACCTGAAATGGCTCAGGGCGAGTTGGTCGTGAGAGTTCAGTACAGTCCTGGTATGGCGATAGAATTGACCGACAAAAAAGTGATGGCACTATCACAAAGCTTACAAGTGATTGATGGTGTAAAAGAAGTTTTTGCTGTTGCCGGTTCCGGAAATAAACTAACGGCAAACCCTGAACAAGAAGGCGAAAACCAAGCGGAGTTTAGTCTGCTTCTTGAACAAGGAATTTCTCGTGAAGGTGAGGACCGATTGTTATATACCATTCGTCAGTTATTAGCCAAAGAAAGTAAAGGACTAGTTGCCGATGTTGAGCGACCTCAGTTATTCAGTTTCTCTACACCATTGAGTATAGAAGTTTATGGTTACGACATTGACATGTTGAAAAGCGCCGCAGAGAAAATTGTCGAAAAGCTATCATCTTCTGATCGGTATATTGACTTACATACTAATATGAAACGCGGTTATCCCGAAGTTCAAATTACGTTTGACCAAGAAAAAATGGCCCAACTTGGACTTTCTATCGAGCAAGCAAACAACGTTGTTGTCAACTCTATCCGTGGCAACAAAGCGACTCGTTATCGTTTGAGAGAACAACAAATCGAAGTTTTAGTGCGTTTGGAGGATTCCGCCAGAGACGAGCTAGATGATGTTAAAAATCTACTTATTAACCCGAGTTCCGTTCGACCGATACCATTACAAGCTGTCGCCGAGATCCGATTAACTCAAGGTCCGAGCGAAGTCATGAGAATCGATCAACAGCGTGTAGTGCTAGTTGAAGCGCAGGTAGCTTATGGAGGGATAGGCGAAGCGACAAACGAAGCTCAAATTCTTTTATCCGACCTGCGATTGCCGTTTGGAACTAATTTTCAAATTGGTGGCCAAGGCGAAGAAATGGAAAGAAGTTATGACTCGCTATTAGTGGCACTCGCTCTCGCTATATTTCTGGTTTATTTAGTAATGGCCTCTCAATTTGAGTCTCTACTACACCCGTTTATAATTCTATTGAGCGTACCACTTGCGGTTATCGGGGCTATATTCGCGCTTATTATCACTAATACAGAGCTAAGTGTAGTGGTCTTTCTAGGTCTTATTATGCTTGCAGGTATTGTTGTTAATAACGCAATAGTACTCATAGACCGAATTAATCAATTGCGTGTAGCTGGGATTAGTAAAATGGACGCCATTGTACAAGCTGCAGAATCTAGACTTCGCCCTATATTGATGACCACGATGACAACTACATTGGGTATGATCCCACTCGCAATTGGCATCGGTGAAGGAACTGAAATAAGAGCGCCTATGGCAATCACAGTGATCGGCGGATTACTAGCATCGACATTGTTAACTCTAATTATTATTCCAGTGATGTATCAAATACTGGATAACAAAGATTATTCTAAAACCATTGAGCTAAACGAACTAAATCTTGACTCGCTTAGTTTAGAGGGAGAGCAATAATATGTGGTTCACAAAGATCGCTCTTAAACGGCCGGTGACTGTATCGATGATTTTTATCTGTGCAGTTGTGATGGGGTTAGCATCGAGCCGTATTTTACCGCTAGAGTTTTTTCCATCAATACAATTCCCGATTACATTTGTTCAAGCAAACTATCCTGGAGCCTCTCCAGAAGAAATTGAAAAGAACATTACTCGCCCCTTAGAAGAGTCGCTTGCGACTATGGGGTCGATCGAACAGATGCAGTCTTTTAGCAATCAAGATCAAGCTCAGATTTTGCTGATCTTTGATTGGGGGATTAATGCAAAATTGAAGGGAGTAGAGGCTCGAGAAAAAATCGATGCTATACGAGACGAATTACCGGATGACCTTCGAAGAGTTTTTATATTTACAGGAAGTACCAACGATCAGCCAATCATTCAAGCTAGACTATCAGCGGATACCGATCTAAGCGATTCTTTTCAGGTGTTAAATAGACAACTAAAACAACGACTGGAAAGAATACCGGGAGTATCAAAAGTAGACATACACGGTGTTGCTCCAAAAACGTTTCAAATCGAATTAATACCGGAAAGGATTTCAGCTTATCATATCGATACCAATTCTTTACTAGCTAAACTACAAGGTTCTAACAACTTAATTTCCGCGGGTGAAGTCAAAGATGACGACTATGGGATTAGAGTTACGGTTAATCAACAATTCGGTTCTTTAGATGATATTAAGAACTTTGTTGTTAATGACAAGGGATTAAAACTCTCTGATATCGCACACGTATCATTCGACAAAGAAGAGATTGAAGTCGGCCGTCATCTTGATAGGAAATACGCCGTAGGGATCAATATCACTAGAGAGGCAGATGCTAACCTAGTAGCGACAGCAGATGCCGTGATTGAAGAAATGAAACGCATTGAGGAACTACCTGATTTTGAAGGAATTAAACTCTTCGTGATGGAAAATCAAGCTGACGGAGTAGTCAGTTCACTAGGCGATATTGCAAAGTCTGGATTTATAGGTTTTTTACTTTCTTCGTTAGTACTCTTTATATTTCTTAGGGATGTAAGACTAACAATAATCGTTTCACTCGCAGTACCATTTTCTTTACTAATTACTCTTGCAGCAATGTATTTCTTGAACGTAAGCATCAACCTTTTATCAATGATGGGACTTATGCTTGCCATTGGAATGTTAGTCGATAATGCTGTCGTTGTGAGTGAGAGTATTTTTGGCTATCGACAACAAATGCCCGACAAGCCTTATGAAGCTACTCTGAAAGGAGTGAAAGATGTTGGTATTCCAGTTGTTGCTGGCACCATCACGACAGGTATTGTTTTCTTGCCAAATATTATAGGTGAGAAAGTCGATATTACCGTTTTCCTTAGTCACGTTGCATCGACAATTGTCATTTCGTTAGGTGCTTCGCTTTTCATTGCAATGACAATCATTCCACTAGCATTAAGTAAAATGAAATCTAAGACGAAAACTATTAGTCATACCGATACCATTAAAGAACACGGTCGATATTCTAAGTTTCTTAAGTGGATGATGTCCCACCCATTTTATGCCGGATTAATCTGTATTGGTTTTTTTCTACCGATTGGTCTGGCCGGTGTTGTTAATAGCGACATGTTTCCTGAGGAAGAAGACTCTCGATTGTTCATTTCATATAACATTGAAGGAAATTATGAATTAGAAAGAGTGGAAGCTGCTGTCGATCGAATCGAGAATTTTTTATACGATAATAAAGAAAAACTCGATATTGAAAATGTTTATTCATATTACGTCAGCCAAGAAGCCGGCTCTACTTTATTACTTATTGAAGACGACAAACGTACTAAGACTAATAAAGAGATCAAAGACTACATCGAAAAACACATGCCAAAACTAGCCATTGGAAGACCCGGCTTTGATAGAAACCGATCGGGAGGTCAAGAGGCGCTGACCATAGGTATTAACGGCGAAGATACAGAGACTTTAATAAAAATAGCCCAGCAAGTTTCACCTGTGATTAGAAACATAAAAGGCGTCGCCAATGTCACCTATGGTTCAAGTATGAGCACTCAGGAAGTACGTGTGGTTTTGAACTCCCAAAAGCTCAGTCAACTTGGATTAACACCCCAAGAGGTAGGAAGAAATATTTCCATTGCACTTAGAAAACAGCAACTTCGCACGTTTCGTTCAGAGCTGGGTGAAACTGATATATCATTGACGTTTGAAGGACAAAAACGAGCGTCAATTAGCGATTTGCGAGGATTACCGATTGAACTACCTAACCCAAAACCAGGAGGTAGTAAAACAGTTCGTTTAGACGGTGTTGCAAAGCTTCAAGTGCAACAGTCTCTACCTCAGATTGCGAGATTTGACCGCCGTACTTCATTTCGGTTAACTATCGATTATAAAGACACAACGGCTAAAGAAATTAGAGAAGCTTCTGATGCTCTAATGGAAAACATTATACTGCCACCAGGCTATAGTTGGGGATTTGGTCGCAGCACCGATCGCGAAGAAAAAATAGGAAAAATCATGAGCACAAACATGTTGTTAGCAGTACTCATGATATTTATCGTGATGGCTGCACTATTTGAATCGCTTATGCTACCGCTAGCCGTTATTACGTCAATCGCTTACGCAGTAGTCGGTGTCTTTATTTACTTTTTAATCACCGACACCACTTTATCTATGATGGCCTTAATTGGCATTCTCGTACTAATGGGTGTTGTCGTAAATAACGGAATTGTATTAGTTGATAGAATTAACCACTACCGTGATGCTGGTCACCACAAAAAGCACGCAATATTACATGCGGCTAACGATCGTATAAGACCCATATTAATGACGGTTCTAACGACCATCTTAGGACTACTCCCCCTAAGTTTAGGTGATACTCAATTAGGCGGCGGTGGACCACCCTACTTCCCAATGGCACGAGCAGTAATTGGTGGGTTAGCCTATTCAACGTTAACCACATTAATTTGTTTACCGGTCATCTATTTATTCTTAGATTTTGTGAGAAATCTAGTGGCAGACCTCTGGCGCTCAATTGGCACAAAGGGATTGAAGTGGAGTATGTCTAATTTAAGAATAAGTTCAACCAAACGAAAGTAAACAATCGATATTTAAATCAATAAGAGACAGCCATTATTTTACGTCAACCAATGACTGTTTTGAGTTGCGAACTTAAATCATGAAGGTTTAGATTGTTGGCTAACGACAAACTTTATATTGCCCTCGAGCTAACAAATTCTCCTTGGATCGTTATATTCTTGAAACTCTTACGATAACTTGGCGTTCAATTTATCATCCACAAGACTTTCACTTCGAATAGCTGGTTATTGCTGATTTACCTTAAAATTAACAAAAGACCCGCTTCATTCGCCCCACAGGATACATACACCGCTTTCTGTTGATCGTTAGATGGATCTAACATACTAGCTCAGACCATTTATCCACTACTAGTTGTAGCAATCTTAATCCCGAAACCTATCAGTAAACTACCAACTACTCTTTCAATGCTGCGCTTATATAATTGAAACTTCTTTAGTAAAATCGACAGGCTCAAGAGTAACGACACCGTTCCGAAGCAAACTAAATGAGCTACAGAGATGATCACCCCATAAACGACTTGCGACCATAACGGTGTCTCTGAAATTACGACTTGAGTAAATATACTGAGGAAAAATATTGTCGTCTTTGGATTTAACGCATTGGTAATAAAACCAATATTAAATGCGTAAAAGTTGGATAACTCAACTTTATTGGTTTGCTCAACAATATCTAAGTTGGAGGTTGTACGGAACGTCCTCCATCCAGTGTAAATTAGATAAACAGCACCAAGATATTTAATCATTGAGAAAAGCACTATAGAGTTGGAAATGATTATCGCCAAACCCGCAATCGAATAAGCCACATGTACCCAAATCGCTAAACTAATACCCAACGAAGAATACAATCCTGCCAAACAGCTATAAAGAACACTATTTCTAGTGGTCATCACAAAGTCGGCACCAGGACAAATTGCCATAAAAATGGCGATAACGCTTACGGATATTAGTTCGGGTAGTTATGACTTAATTTCGGCAGTCATTTGGTTCCTCTTAAAAATTTGGGGTTTGTCTAGGTTTTTTGAATCAAAGAACACAAACCAAAGTCTCTAGTTAGTATTCAATTACGCCTTGCTGCAATAATAGCTAGACAATATCTCATTAAATTCTATTTGTGATTATTTAGTATAATCAGCCCGATATTGGTTAGGCAACAAGCTTACTTTGTTTTCAGGTTCGGCTCCAAAATTACTAATACAGCAGAGAGAACTCGTGATTTTGAGAGTTCACCTTTCGAATATAACGAAGTTACTATCAATATAAGTTGTAGCATTGGACGTGAAGGGGTCGCAATGATCCCTTTTTGAGCCTAAATAATCAATGAGATAACATTATTCATTAGTGTTAATTCTCTCGTCGTGTTCTAGCAACCAAAAAATCTACCGCGACCTTAACTTTTGGCACATGGTAGCGTTGTTTTTGATAGAGTAAATAAATTGCGAATTCTGGATTTTGGGTGGTTGATAATTGCGGATTAATCTCCAATAGCTGTAGTTCACCGCTATCAATATACGGTTGTAACACCCACTTCGGTAACATGATTATGCCCTGCCCTTGTACAGCCTTACTGAGCAACCAACGACCTGCGTTGCTTATTGCAACTGCTGGTGCTGATACATCTTGCCATTGTCCTTCGACTTCGCAAAGCCACGGCGTTGGGCCGATTGGGGTTCGGTAATAGAGTCCTTTATGGTCTTTGAGCTGCAATGCGTTTTGCGGGACTCCCATGCGCTGCAAGTAACTTTTTGACGCAGCTGGTACAAACAGATTATCCATCAGCCGGAGCGCAACAACTCTCTCATTTGGAGCATACCCCCCACGAATGGCAATATCCACATTGTCCCGACTTAGGTCCGATAATTCATCACTCAAGTGTACATCCAAGATAATGTCCGGATAGAGCTCACTAAACTCTTCCAGCAGCGGCAAAAGTATTCTGTCTCCAAAACCTGTCATACAACTTATTCTCAGTTGTCCTTTGGGTTTTAATTGATAACTCTTAACAGCTTCATTGCTTTGCTCTAGATCATCGATGATTTGTGACACTTGGCTATAATAGTCTCTGCCAATCTCAGTCACTTGAACCACACGAGTAGAACGTTTTAATAAATTTGCTCCGAGGCTACTTTCCAAATCAGCAATGCGTCTTGAAAGCGATGATGGAGGTACAGAAAAGCGGGCAGCTGCGTTTGTAAAGCTCTCTGTCTCCACTACGGCAACGAAGTACTTCAACGCTTTTAATTGATCCATATTGTTATCAACACCTTATATTCAAACTATTATTGTCGTTTGGACAATAATGAATTGTATAAACTAGCATATATCTTACAATAAGTAGCAGTAATAATACTTTGTACCAATAAATCATCTCGAAAATCATTTTTAAACTGAAATGCTCAAAGGGAACAATATGACAACTTACACAGCTATAAACCTCATCAAGCGTCCTCAAGCAGGACCAATTAGTGCAGAATTATTTGAAGTGATTCAAAAAGAAATACCGACGGCAGGGCCTGGAGAAATACTGATCAAGCAAAATCACATGTCATTAGATCCAGCGATGTTCGGTTGGATGAGCCCAGACAGAGAAAGTTATATCCCACCGGTAGAATTAGGTTCTGTGATGCGTAGCTCCGGCATAGGTGAAGTAGTAGAAAGTAATCATCCTGATTTTCAAGTGGGCGATCGAGTGATGGGGTTAATCGGATGGACAGAGTACGCGATTAGCAACGGCACGGGAATGAATAAGGTAGAAGCACCACTCCCTGACGAAGCAGTGCTGTCAATCTTTGCTCTGCCGGGCTTAACTGCCACCCAGGGGCTTTTTAATGTTGGAAAGCCTAAGCAAGGTGAGACTCTTATTGTCACTGGTGCTGCAGGTTCAGTAGGTTCGTTGGTAGGTCAACTGGCTAAGGCTGATGGTTTAAACGTTATAGGCGTTGTTGGAACAGATGAAAAAGCTGATTGGATTATTAATGAGCTTGGCTTTGATGGTGCTATCAATTACAAATCCAATAATTTGGCAGAGCAACTCGCTAAACTCGCTCCCAAGGGTATTGATTTATATTTTGAGAATACCGGCGGACCAATTCAAAACTTAATATTTGAACGAATGAACGCTCATGGCCGTGTGGTCGTCTGTGGAATGATTGCAGATTACTCCAAAGCAGTTCCTAGCCCTGGTCCCAATTGGATTCCTGTTATCAAGAAACGCTTAACCATTCAAGGATTCACTATGCCCGATCACTTTGCAGAAGTGCCGAGCCTTCTTGCTAAGCTAACGCCCTACGTTATGTCTGGAAAGATCAAACATCGCTCGCATATTCTTGAAGGATTAGAATCAGCCATAGAAGGATTAAATTTATTCTTCACTGGCGAAAATAAAGGAAAGTTGATCGTTAAGCTTTAATATTTAGTATTAATATAAATATCTAGAAAACGACTCCTTATATTGAAGTAGCAACTATGGAGTCTGTTGATTTTTCACAGTGCCAATTGGCTGACGCTTACTGCCACTATGTCGACAACAGACTCTTTCGATACCGTTTCGAGGCGACTTATTACCGTTTCAACAAATAGTCGCTTTAAAATACACAACGATTAATTTACATTGATTTTCTACTTTAACAAAGGAAATCTAAGATGTCGAAACACCTACTTAAGCTAATTATAATTCTAACAACTGCTTTAAATCACTTTGCTTTAGCGCAAACTCACGAAAAAACTGAAATCTTAATTTTAGGAACGTACCATTTTCAAAACCCTGGTTTGGATGTAATTAAGTCGACAACATTTGATCATTTGTCCAAAAAGACTCAACAGGAAATAGCGCTGGTTAACTCTCGATTGGTCGGATTTAATCCCGACAAAGTATTTATTGAACGACCCGTTACCTATCAAAAGAGTATCAATAAAACATACCAACAGTATCTCCACGGTACTTTTGGTATAGACAAAAAGGCCAACGAAATCTACCAACTGGGATTCAAGGTAGCCGCTCAACTAGAACATAAAGAAATTTACACAGTTGATGCCCCCGGTGTTTTTCCTTATGACGAACTTGAAGAAGGAATTAGGCGGTTTGGCCTAACTGGAGTCACTAAAGCGCTAGAAAAAGTATCTAAAGGACATAAAGAATCTGATAAAGCCGACGCTTCTCGGACAGTCATAGAAAGGTTAGTTAATATAAATCGTCCAGAAAATATTCTAAGCTACCATATGTTTTACACTGATTTGGCAACCCAAGTTATTTCCCCCACCCCGCAACACAGATTAGAAGCCTCAGAGAAAATCGTCGATAAAATTAAACATATAATGGTACCTTTAGACCCAGATTACATAGGTGCAGAGCTAGCGGCGGAGTGGTATAAACGAAATATAAAAATATATGCCAACATCTATAAGCGAGTTAACAAGTCAACCGATAAAAAAATACTGCTTATAATAGGCGCTGGGCACGTTCGTATTTTACAACACATGTTTGAGGATAATCCAAACTTTGAGTTAGTTAATACCAACAGCATTTTAATAGATAATTAGCTGGTAAGGCGATAATCGTCTTTTAGACGGCACATCTTAATCTCTAAGTACAAATAGAGCCACCACCAATTACTGAGTTGTAAAATGCTGCAACTCCGGTTAACCTGCAAATCCTTAATCACCCAAAGCTGTTGTTAATGAATTCGTCGCCCAAATTACAGGAAAGAAAATTATTCTGGACGATTCCAGCAATTCTAGGTTTATTTTTATACCTAAATATGTACGCCGCAAGTTTTTTTAGTAGTCAAGAATACTTCAGCCTTCAAGCAATTATTTTGCAGATTGCAAATCTCTATCTCTATTGGTACATCAGTAGCAAAGTCCTCAACTTGGGCAACAAGATAACGGCTTACAACTTCTTTATTTCAATCGCGACAATATCAACAATTAGTATTGTTTCCTCTGCATTATTTAAACAATATCTAATTATTTTTGAACCGCAATATGATAGTTTAAGCTGGGTTCATTTTGCCAACTATAGTACCCACGCAGTGATAGTCGCTTTTACTGTAACCTTATTGGCCATGCTAGTGATGACGCTAAAAACACAACAGTTAGCGGAAATAGAAAACGCTCTATTGGAGAAATCCACTGTTAACGCTCAACTACGGGCATTACAAACACAACTTGACCCCCATTTCCTTTTCAACAATCTCAACACTTTACAATCAATGATAGAACCTAAAAATACCGACGCTCAAGACTATTTAAAAAATCTTTCAGACCTATTTCGGCACATACTGAATAACCGAGATAATCAGTTGATAACGCTTGAGGAAGAGATTGGATACTCAGAACTATTTATCGCCCTATTAAGAGGTCGATTTAAGGACTGGTTAACAGTTGAATTTCGCCTAGAAGACACCCAAATGTTTTACTTGCCACCTTTTGCTTTACAAAGCTTACTCGAAAATGTCATCAAGCATAATCGAATAGATAACACTCACTTTATCAGTTGCTCCATCATTCAGTCCTATGAGGCATTAACCATTACTAATAATAGGCACAGAAAAATAGACAACGGAACGTCTTCTGGTATTGGCCTTGAAAACTTACAACAGCGGTATCACTTGTTGTCAGATGAAAAGATCGAAGTAATCGATTGTGACGTTCAGGAAGAATCGACGTTTCAAGTTAAGATACCGCTACTAAAAATCAATAATTATGATAAAAAATGACTCTAAGGCCAAGACTAGGATACTCATTATAGAAGACGAGGAACCAGCTTATAAAAATCTAAAACGTTTTGTAGAGGAATCGTCAGGAAATTACGAAATTGTCGATTGGATAAAAAGTATCGATGAATGCGTTCTATGGTTTTCTACAAATACAGCGCCCGACTTAGTATTCTTGGACATACAACTAAGTGACGGCTCAGCATTCGAAATATTTAATCGTATTAAAATTCATACCCCGATTATATTCTCAACCGCTTATGACGAATTTGCAATTAACGCATTTAAGTTGAATAGCGTTGACTATCTATTAAAACCAACCAGTTTTGATAGCGTCAATAAAGCACTAATAAAATACAATCGTTATCATATAAATGGTCGTCAAGACAACCAGTCGCTCACGCCTCTATTGAATAGTATCCAAACAGTCTTTGAGCAATATGCGAGTAGTTTTTTGGTGAAACGAGGTACAGAGCTAATTAAACTACCAGTCAAAAATATCGCCTATATTTATGCCGATGAATCCACTTTTTGTGTGGCTGATAATAGCCGAATCTACTCACTCAATAAATCGTTAATCAATGTAATGGACTTATTAGAACCAAAATATTTTTTCAAATTGAATCGCAAGGTGATCTGTAACAGCCGTGCAATCATTAACGTAAAGCGGGGTTTTGGAAATAAGCTAGTAATTACCCTAACACACCAACCTGATTTTAATATTGTGGTTAGCCGAGAACGAGCGAATGAGTTTAAGATATGGTATGAGAACAGTTAAGTCAGCATCGTAAGGTAAAATGAAAGTTCACCACTAAAAATATTATGTGTTAATCGGCGTTATAACGAGATAATTGATTCGACTGCGGGTCTGATCATCTCGCTAATTTCACTAAAGGCTTTGTTACTTCGCGCCATGGACGCAGTGCCGTGAATAAAAGTAGTCGTAAGCAGAACGGCCAAATTTATGTTGATCGTACTTTTTAAATTGCCCTGCTCTTTTTCTTTCTCAAAAAATTCCTTCAGAAATCTCTCTGTATCGGATTGAATTTCACGAATAGCTTTAACTGCGTTTTTCGGCATACATTCACCCGCCGCTTCGCTAGCACACAAAGAGACAAAACAACCGCTTGGTAGCTTTGGGTCACATTGTGTTTCAATGACAGCCAATAAGAAATTAGATAAACGTTGATTGACTGAAAGATCATCAGCTCGCAACTTCGCAATATTCTGTAACGAGAAATTTTGAGTGTAATAACCTGTAGCGCTGACAAATAGCTTTTCTTTATTTCCAAACGCACTATAAAGACTGGGTTTATTAATGCCCATACTGATCGTCAAATCGGTCAACGAAGTACCAGTGTATCCTTTTTCCCAAAAGGTGAACATTGCGTTGCGTAATGCTTCGTTAACTTCGAATTCTCTTTTACGTCCTGCGCTCATGCTAATTTCCGCTTGGTTTCAAACAATTAAATTTATTAGTTGACATAAGTATACCGATCAGTACAATAAACGCAAATACATACTGATCGGTACAATATACGTTAAGTATTATTTCCTATTAGTAATAGGCCATTATTTTACACACTATTGAGGATTCAAAATGAGTTTTAGTATTAAAGATAAAGTCGCGTTAATTACTGGCGCAAATCGTGGAATAGGCCGATCGATCGTTGAATCGTTTCTAAAACATGGTGCTCGTAAGGTTTACGCTGGTGTAAGAGATATCAACACTACTAATGATTTAAAAGCTACCTACGGGGATCGGTTCGTTGGATTGCATTTGGATTTAGCAAAACCAGAAACCATTACTGATTTAGCTAAAGCTGCACCTGATGTACAGGTAGTAGTCAATAACGCAGGTGTTTTAGCGATGGCTTCTGCTCTAAGCGATAATGCTGAGCAAGCACTGCGTTATGAGCTCGAAATCAACACCTTTGGATTACTGCGTATCGCTAGAGCGTTTACACCAATATTGGAAAATAATGGACCTGGAGCGTTTGTACAGCTGAACTCCGTAGCATCGATTAAGAATTTTAAGGACTTAACTACTTATTCTGCATCTAAAGCAGCGACTTATTCTATTACTCAAGGTCTAAAAGAGGAACTCGCTGAAAAAGGTATATCTGTACTAAGCGTTCACCCTGGGCCTATAGCTACTGACATGGCCATTACCGGAGGAATGATGGATATTGCCGAACCCTCATCGATTGTAGCTGAAGGTATTGTCAGTCATTTAAACGAAGGTAAGTTTCATCTGTTTCCAGACACAATGGCGAAAGAGTTCGAAACTGCGTATGCTAGTTTTGCCGAAAATATTATTGAGGCAGTTGGTTAAACCCGATCTGATGAGTGAAAATGAAGATTTTAACCCGCAACGGTTTTAACCGGCCGGAGTAAATAGATCATTTATTTTCTGTATTTAGAATAAAACTGGCCATCAATTCATTTTGATGGCCAGTATCACAATTAACAGCGAGTAAATGTATCAATAGCTTTTAGTACAAACTAATTTATAGCCAGCTTCAAACTGCAGTGACCACTTTTCGATACAAATAAACGATGACCGCAATCATTGCGACGGTACCCAAAATTGCGCCCATCGCTATAGTGGCCGGTAATGGCATGACAAAAGCAGCTATCATCGCAATCGCGACTCCCATTAACGCCTCACCAGTAATCAAGCCTGATGCTAATAGAAGTCCTGAGTTCTCGCGTTTCTGCTGGATTTTGTTATCTTCCTTAGCCGATTTTTTCTTAACTATATGAGCAATAAGTCCACCGATAAAAATAGGTACGGAAAGTCCTAGTGGTAGATAAATACCGACAGCAACCGCAAGTACTGGAAATCGGAAATCAGAACCGCGTTTCTCTTGAATTTTATCTAGGATAATGAGCGCTAAAGCTAAACCAAAACCCATGAATATAAAATTCCATTTTATCCCAGCACCAAATATTCCAGTAGAAAGTGCCTGCATTAAACCGGCCTGTGGTGCGGCTAAATAGGTAGTCCCATTGCCTAATGGGCTTGGACGACCAATACCATAACCAGCATCTAAAACACTTAATACCCAAGGAATTGCTATCGCAGCAGCAACCACACCAACAATTTGAAATAGCTGTTGACGCCATGGTGTTGAACCGACGATATGGCCACATTTAAGATCCTGCATATTGTCGCCAGCAATTGCCGCGGCCGAGCAAATAATACTGGCCAAATAAATCACCGCTATCGGCCCTAAAGTAGCTGCCATGCCTTCATTCCCCATCAATTGTAATAGGATGAGAGCCGAGATAATCACTGTCGCAATAGTGACTCCAGAAATTGGATTATTTGAGCTTCCGACCAATCCCGCCATGTAGCCGGCAACTGAAGAAAATATAAATCCAAAGACTAGCATTAAGACCGTCATAACCGATGCTATCATTGTGCGTCCTTCATACTCGGCAAGAGCCGTGTAAAAAACAAAGAACAATGGAACGATGGACAGAAGAACAACGATACCGACAATATTTATTGGGGTATCCAAATCGGTTCTAATCGGTTGAACGCCTCCGACTCGTTTTGATGCACGATAGGCTTCTATACTCGCTTTGACGCCAGCATATAACGGCTTAGCTAAGCTTACTAACGACCAAATTCCGCCAACCATCATAGCGCCAACACCAATACGGCGGCAATCTTGCCAAGCTTGCCCTGCAAGCCCAGTCCATTGACTCGAATCTATATCGGCCCAAGCTGTAGCAGGATCCATTCCGTTTGCAGCTAAAATCGATTCACTATTAAAGAACCAATTGACGGGAACACCAATCAGCGTTCCTATAACACCGCCAATAAAGACCAGTAATGCAACATTGAGTCCGACGATATAACCAACACCTAATAAAGCGGGGCTTAAAGTAATGTTACCGGAAAACAAGAATATACCGCCAAACCAAGATTTAACTGTAGCAATACCACCAGCAAATACACCAAAGCCCGATTCTAACAATTTAAAACCAGCGCCAATTGCACCCGCTTGTAAAAGTCGTTTTAGACCTTGAGCTGTTTCTGCTTCGGATTTTAAATCGGTTGCATCTGATTTTTTCGTTCTATCAGTCTCTATACCGCCAGTTTTAAGTACTTCGGCAGTTGCTACCCCTTCTGGAAACTTGAGTCTGGCTTCAATAATTAGTGCACGTCTTAGAGGAATGGTAAAGGCAACACCGAGTATCCCGCCGATAATAGCAAGAGACACTATTGACATATAATCGTATCGCTCCCAAGCGCCCATCATTACGAGAGCTGGGATCGTAAAAATCACGCCCGCAACCAAAGACTCCCCGGCAGAGGCAGAAGTTTGCACCATGTTATTTTCTAATATATTTGAACGTTTAAATAACCGTAACAATCCCATGGATACAGCTGCAGCGGGGATACTAGCCGATACAGTTAAACCGACTAATAATCCTATGTAAGCATTGGCCGCCGCTAGAAGCATCGACAAGATAATGCCTAGAATAAGCGCTTTAACAGTGATCTCGGCTAAATGTCTATCGGCGGAAACGATCGGTGGTGGTAGGCTATTGGACATAGCAGTTCCCCTTTTTATAAGTGTTAATTATTATTCTTAACGGACAAGACTAACAACTGAGGCGTTTTACTGCAAATTGAAAGAGTTGGAAGGTCATATGGTATTGAATTGTTTTGTTAGCTCCCTTACTTAGTTAAAACTATACAGAATCAAGTATTTTCTAGCGGAACATTAAGCATAGGCCGCTATCTCGTTCTACCTTATCGCACGTGCAAAGTTTATATTTGTCGGTAACCTACAAATCTGCAATACTAGAACGAGCTTCATTACGGACCAATGTTGTACGCAGAAAAAGGAGAAAATGCGGCATCAGCGATCCATCTTCACTTTGAAATGTGTAAGGGAGATTATGACAATCCTAAAAGTTGGTGGGGTTTACAACCGATAGACCCTTTTAAACAAAATGTGGAATGTTGACCCTGTTTATTCTTACAGAATCTATCTACTAAGAAACTAAAATGGAATACGATCTTTGAGTTTCTCAGTAGAAGTGAGCGTATTTATCCATTTGAGGAAACCAAAATAGTCCTCTTTGACAGAATCCAACCTCGAATTGAAACTCTCAAAGGTTAAGGCTGGTGATATCAATGATAAATAATTTCAACTTACTGCGACGTTTTATCAATTCATAGCATCTTACATATATGAAAGATAAAGAATCACCTTTTAATATGGCGATCGAGCCATCAGTGATTAGCCGTGCAAAAAACGGAGACTTGTCTGCGCATGAAGTACTTTTTAACTCCTTTTCAGTCGCTGTATTCAACCTTGCATATAGATTGACTAGTCAGAGGGAAATGGCCGAGGACGTATTGCAAAATACCTTTATTAAGGTACTTGATGGTGTTGAGTCTTTTCAGTCACAGGCACCATTTGGTATGTGGCTAAGAAAAATTGCTATTAATGAATCATTAATGCTACTAAGAAAGAATAAACGGTTAGACGACCATCACCACTTAAATAGCGGTGACGAAATCTATAATATTGCAGAATTTATAAACCTAGAGAACCTTGATAGAGCAGGAATTCACCAATATCAAGTAGAGTCGACCTTAGAAAAGACTTTAGCCAAGCTTCCCTCTGCTACTCGTATTGTGATTTGGTTAAAGGAAGTCGAAGGTTATAGCCACCAAGAGATTTCGGTTATGATGGGGAAAACAGAAAGCTATTCTAAGTCATTGTTATCCAGAGCTTTTAAAACCTTGCGAGAATGTTTTTCGACCGAGTTAGAAAACACCTCTAAAAAGGAAGTTTTGTAATGCATGCTAATATTACTGAATTACTCGCTGCTCGAGATGGTGAAATCGGGTTAGCCAGTCGGCACATCGCGAAATGCGAAAGTTGTCAACACGAAATTCTAAAACTCGACCGTGTCTCGACAGAGCTTAATCACGTAGCCGTTCAGCACACACCTAGTACTCACTGGGATGATATCCTTATCGCACATAAATGCATCGATAAAGAAAGACAAAGAGCCAAATTACTACAGGTGCCTTTGACAAAAAAACATGCTCTCACTCGCCCACTATACACACTGGCAGCTTCAATTTTAGCGGTTGGATTCACAGCAATATTTAACTTCAAACAGCCACCTGTCGCTCCAATAGAAAACCTATTACTTGAATTGCAAGCCCAATCAAGTGCTTTGGAATATGTTCTGTCTAATTACTCTGAGAATGACATTCAACTCACACAACTACAAAGCTTTCAGATCGAGAAGCTGCAATGGCAACTCGTTATGCTAGACCAGCAATTAATTGATATGCAATCCAAGAAAAATATAGAACAACTAGAAGTTCTATGGACAAACAGGGTTAAACATTTAAATACGTTACATGCTGCTTATAATAAAGAGCCAGTAATTCTAGAGTCACTAGAACAGAGAGAACTATTATGAAAGTTTTGATTTATTTCTTGATCCCCCTCACCTTTTTGTTTTCAAAATACGTTTGTGCGAAAGACAGTTCAGACAGCAACGCTTTAAATGATATACAGCAAGAGCAAATTAAGCTGCTCAGGACAGAATTAGAGTTTTTGGCATCTAAGCTCTTAAGAATTACTAGTCAAAAGGAATTCTCATTGCGTCATTCCGGTCATACACTTGTTCATTTCGGTGTATGCGGAAAAGGTACTACTCAGGGATTTAAGGTGAAATGTGTTACCCCTCACACTGCCGCTTATAAAATAGGAATTAAAACGGGGGATATATTGATCAAGATTAATCAACTAAAATTAGCCGGCTTGGAACCACAACTCACCTCTGATAAATATTCCACTTTTTTGAAAGAATTAAAAGATGGAGACAAAGTTATAGTCACCTATTCTCATAATGGTGTGGTCAAAACTGGTGAAAGCACAATTGTAAGTATCTTAGCGCCAGGCTATGAATTTAGTGTGAGCAACAAAATAGCGAAATAGCGAAATAGCGAAATAGCGAAATATTTTGAACAAAAAGACCAGCAATTCCTAAGCCATTTAATGTCGATTGTGTACTACATGTCCTAAGTAGCATCTTTCTAACTTATGCCTTTTATCTCCAAGACTTCAAAGATAGAACTTAGAACGAAACTAGATTCCACAAAAAGTTCAATGTTCTTGCGACGATTATATAACCTGAAGCATCTTTAATTATTAACTATCGCAACAAAGGTAATTAAAGTGATTAATGCTCTATTAAAATGTAATTTGACAGACGCCGGTATTTCAATCATTAAATTTTCGCAACGAATAGCAAGACGATTAATTAAACTATTCATACTATTTTTAGTTTCCGAACTCCACGCAATCACGGTTGACGGAAAACCAGACGACATAGAATGGCGGCAACAAAAGAGCGAGAACACATTCTTCACCGTCGCACCTTTCACTCGAAACGCGCCTGATTATCTGACAGAAGTTCAATCCTTCAGCGATAGTCATGGTATTTACTTTTTAATTACCAATCATCAACAGAAAACAACTCAATATAGTCAACGAAGCGCCCGAGACGCGCATATGAATGCAGACTATAACAATATCGTTATTGATTTCAATAATGACGGCTTATCCGCTTATAGTTTTACTATAGCTAATGGTGGCTCAATTGAGGATGGCACTTACCAAAATGAAAATAGTTATAACTATGAATGGAATGGCGTTTGGTTCGCAAAAACATCGAGTGATGAAAAGCATTGGTATGTCGAAGTTCATATTCCTTGGGATATTGCTCCGATGGTTGATGTAAATTCAGAACAACGGAACATAGGCTTGTATATATCGAGACGAGTTGCGCATCAATCTAAAACTTATGCTAACTCGCCAATTCATTATAGTCGACAACGTTTCTTATCAGAATTACCGATTTTGACAATAAATGATTATGCAAAGTCATCATTGCAGGTATTTGGTTTCGGCTCGTCAAGAAATGATCGCGTTGCTAATGAGACTATTTACGATGCGGGCTTGGATTTATTTTGGAAGCCCAAGAACAACCAACAACTTAGTATTACTGTTAATCCAGACTTCGGTCAAATAGAAAGTGATCAGCTGGTTGTTAATTTTTCGCCGACAGAAACTTTCTTTAGCGAGAACAGACCTTTTTTTACTGAAAATCAAACACTTTTCGATCTGAATGGAACCAATTCTTTACGATTGATACACACAAGACGAATTGGAAGTAATCCCGACACTGGTGAGGACTTAGGTAGCGATCTGCTAGGCGCGCTTAAATTTACCAGCGTTGGACAAGATTTTAACTATGGCATTTTCTCGGCTATAGAAGATGAAGGTACCGATTCAGAAGGCCGTAATTATTATGTTGGCCGTGTGATTAGCCAAAATCATAACTACAATATCGGTTATTTAGTTACCCACACAGACCGTCCAGATATCGATAGAAACGCAACGGTACAAGCATTGGATTATGACTATAAAATCAATCAAGACTTAACTATTTCATCTCATCTAATCTATTCTGACATTTCCGAACGCAATCAACTGCAACGGGATCATGCTGTTACTGTTAAAGCTCAGCACCAACTTTCTAACAATTGGCAACACACAATAAAACTTAACCATTTTGGCGATGACTTTGAAGTCAATGATTTGGGTTTTTTGCCTCGCAATAATTTCACATCATTTGGTTATTCGAACCGTTGGCAGGACAACAAGTTCGAGCTAGAAAGCTCAATCAAAGAACACAAGTTTAATCTTGAGTTCGACCATCAGGAGAATAATGCAGGCGTCCACTTAGTTTCTTCTTTTAACTTATCTGATACATGGTATTGGAAAGATAGCAGCAGCCTAATGACGGGGCTAACATTGAATAGTAACGCACACGATGATCTTATCACTCGTGGCAATAATATCCTCGCGACTAAAGACGGATACCAATTTGAACTACTCTATCACGCTGCTAGTAGGGGGCAATCTAGCTTTCATGCGCACAGTGCTATTTTTGATCAAGCAATAAAAGGCAACGGTTTCAGTGCTCATGCTCATGGCACCTATTACTTTACTGACCACTACTCACTGAATATTGGGGTCTGGTTTTACGATAGCGAAAACTGGATGCTGTGGCAGCAAGCTAATCAGCTAAACAGCTATAAGAAAAAACAACTCACTACTCGCATTAATTTCAACGCGACAATTGATGAACAGCAAGAGCTGATCTTTAAGGTCGAATGGCTCGCTCTTAGCGCTAGCGGTCAGCAAGCTTTCCAAGTTACTCAACCAGGAGAGCTTTACGAGCTCAGTCAATCAGTTGCTAATTTTAGCGTTTCCGATACTTCAATGCAGGTAAGATATCGCTACGAACTATCGCCCCTCTCAAATATTTACATCGTTTATAGTCGCGGAGGCCGATCAAACCTTGAAGAAGATGTCTCGTTATCAAATTTGTTTAGTCCCGGTTGGCAAGCAAGGGATGGCGATAACTTTTTAGTTAAAGTCCGCTACCAATTTTAATCATAGATTTGTGTTATTCCATATAAAAAAAGGAAGGATTAACAAGGAAACTCAATTTGAATTAGCACCACCGAATATCACTACATCATGCCCCTCTAACCATAGAGGGTACTTTTTCATAATTTTTGAGAATACTGGCGATTCTAAGTGTGACTTTAGCCAGTGTTTGGTTTTAGGATAAGGACTCGCTAAATACCACTGGCGTTCCACCCGCGCAAATTGTCTAATATAGGGCAAGATTGCGTAATCAACCAGACTTAACTGCTCCCCTACCACATATTTGTTTTCGTATAGCATTTTTTCCAGTAGAGCGATGTATTTCTCACAGGCTAAACGACAATCTTCTCTATTTGATCCGTGATAACGTTTTGCACTTTTATATCGTTCCAGACAGGGCTTAAACTCGGTATCAAATAAAATGATCAGATAAAGCATCTCTTTTAACATATCAGGCTGATTGCTATAGAGTAAATTGCTAGGGTCATTTTTTCTTAAAGCCCATAACATTACATCTAAACTTTCATCGATGACTTTTAGTTTAGAGCTGTCTTGATTATCGAAGACTAAGACAGGCACTGTTCCTTTCGGTGACGCTTCTAACATTTCTCTTGGTTTGTTTTTTAGAATGATAGCTCTGAGGTACACCGGTTGCTCTGACAGAAGAACCCCCATTCTCGCTCGCATCGCATAGGGGCAATGTTGAAGCGAATAGAGAATAGGATAGCTCATAGCCTTGACATACTTAGACTGATATTAGTCTTGTATTGGTTAGACCAATCACACAGTTTAAAGTCCTTGGCTGTACTGGGCATTGGTCGCTATTGGAACAAGGCGGTTAAGTTGTGCCTTTGAATCTTCTTTCCGGTTGTTGTCAGTTAGTTCGTCATTACCGTTTAGAAGCGTTTCAAAGTATTTCACTAGAACTGCCTTATCAGGCTGGTCTTTTGAACCTGCACCAATGTTAGTTAAGTCTATGAAAAACTCATCGAATAATTCCGACAAGTCATTCACTACATCAACATTTAGAAACTGTTCGTGATTATAAATACTAGGATATCCACCCTTTTGTTTATCGACTGCAAATGAAACACCTTTAACATTCGTAATAGTCGTGGACTTCTTACACTTGAGCATGCAGCCGTCTTCGATACTCGGTTTCTTACAACCGACTGTTTGTTGGAAGAAACACTGTCGGCTGGTCATCATCAATATAGGATGATAGATACTGTAAAGCAGTTTGAAATTATTAGGCCTTCTAATATTTCTAATTTGCATTTTATTAATTTCATTGGATATAAATGCCCCGGCACAATTGAGCTCTTCTTGTAGAGTATGTAATGCATAGGAGTTTGTAGTATTTAGGAAGGGGCCTGCAATCCATTCGATCCCCATTTCAAATGCTTTGTATGCAAGTCCCGTATTATTTGAAACGATTCGAGTGGGTTTAACTTGTTCTAGGATCTTAACCGCTTCAATATAATCTTTACCGATTAATACAGCAGGAAACCAAGGTATTAATCGAGGGTTTCTTAGTAACAACTCTATATATTTTGTACAGTTCTTTTTAAGGCTTTCGGGTATTTTGAAATAGATATCGGCTTCAGTTATATCAGCAAGTGCCGCATCGTCTTCACTTGCAATTAAAACAGATAGCTTTGTGTCCTGATCTACTTTCGCATGCTTGGCTAGCTTTGGTAATTCGACAGGGGCAATGAGTTCTTTTGAGTTATTAAGAAGATAGGCCATTTTCTTTTTTAGTTGGGTGAGTTCTTTAAAAGGAATACTTAACCCCGATTTAAACTCATCAAAATTGGATTCTTCCATGACATAGTTAGCATCGTTAAAAGATTTAAAACGCTTATTTAAGGCGTCATGGTCAACAACCGCTTTATCAGATGAAAGAAGTACAGATTCGGTCTGTGCTTCATATACTTCATTTCCCGCTAAGGCACGTACTTTTAGTGGTTGATGTTCCTGTCCAATAAATTCTAAAGCCAGCGGAATTTTATCGATATTGATCGCTGCTACTTTTTTCTTCAACTGTTCACCCAAGCTGTTTTTATCTTGATAGAGTTCAGCTTTTACTTCTTGGATTTGTACGACCGAAATAGCATCGCTCTTGTCGACTGCATAATTGACACTATTATCTCGAGGGTTATCGATAAACATCGATTTAGTTAAGTCACCCGTTAAGAACGAATTGGTAAAATCTCGATTAAAGACCTTATGTAGGTTGGAATCGTCGGCTAACAATTTACCTGACTCAACAAAACTGTTTATCTGTTTTCGCCAGCTATCAACTACGGTATACACGTAATGAGCGCCTTTAATTCGACCCTCAATTTTTAATGAATCGACTTTAGCATCGACTAACTCTGGTAAGTTAAAATACGCTGAATTATCTTTTAGATTTAATGGAAATTTATTACCTGCTGCTGTTATTTCATATTCGTCACGACAAGCTTGGCTACAACGACCTCGATTACCCGAGTTACCTACACTGACTGAACTCGAATAACACTGACCTGAGAATGCAATACATAAAGAACCATGTACAAATACTTCGGTTAAAACATTGTTCCCATGGGCCGTTGCGGTCAGTGATTTAATTTCTTCAAGATTGAGCTCACGAGACAAGTTAAGTCTTGATGCGCCGATTTTACTCAAAAAACGTATTTGCCCTTCATTGTGCGTTGTTAATTGCGTAGACGCGTGAATATCTAAAGTAGGAAAGTACTTTTTAACCAAGTTAAATAGGCCGAGATCTTGAACAATAATTCCGTCTAACGTGGTATTAACCAGTTGATTAAGCAGTTTAAAAAGAGCCTTTAATTCTTGCTCTAGAATCACTACATTTAACGTTAGAAACACTTGGCAGTTGTATTGGTGCGCCAATCTTAATACACCATTGAGTTCATCGAACGACAAATTTGAGGCGCGATTACGAGCGTTGAAGGTATCTAAACCACAATATACAGCATTCGCTCCTGCTACCACTGCAGCTTTAATAGCCTCAACATCACCACCAGGCGATAACAGTTCAATTTTTCTAGATGTGTTATGTTCACTACTCATTGAGTAAATTCTCAGGTATTCGCTATTATGTCGGGTAGATGCGCCCTTAATCAAAGGACGCGAGTTTATCTTTATCACCTCAATCTATCAAGCTGAACGCCAACAGATCGAGGCTGAACCAGTCGAGAATGCTCGTTGCATCTACAACAGAAGGCCATCGTCAATCGGAATAAATTGGTTTGATGCGTTAATTAGTGAATTAGCTGTAAGTGGCTGAACACCGTAAACTAAGGTTTTAACACCGTAATCATTCTCAACTTTCTGCATCAACAAATCAAAATCGCCGTCTCCTGAAAGCAGTACGACTTGATCGATTTCTTTCGCAGCTTCCAATACATCGATGGTGATGCCCACATCCCAATCGCCTTTTGCTGAACCATCGCTGCGTTGTATATATGGTTTTAGTTTAACCTCAAATCCAATGTGCTTCAGCGCGCTTTGGAATTTTTGTTGTTGAGCATCACCTTTATCAATGGCATAAGCATTCGCTATGACGATTTCGCCCTGCTCGCTAATAACCTTCCACAACTCGCGGTAGTTAAATTGACGCCCGAAGGCTTGTCGCGTGGTGTAATAGATATTTTGAACATCAGAAAAGATAGCAATTTTCTTCAACGTAACTCCCAAATTAGCAGTTGTAATAATAATCCATGTTCCTTCTAAAGAATGCTAGACAAAGGCCAGAACACGCATTGGGTGATCATACGCTATTTCAAATGGCGATAGATATCGAATCAGTAGGTATCTGCAACTTAACAATGGGAGAACCTTGGTACCATTTACCAGAATAGACTTTAGTTTCATGGTTAAGCTCTGTAACTCGAATGTTCCAGTCTCTAACTACCTTTTATCACCCTTTCTACACTTCCCTTACCAAAAAGGACATAAAGCATCGATAAATGAGCTTGTTTGCATGGTTTAGGACCAAATATCAATAAAATAGGCTAGACTTGAGATAATGTTATTTCTAAATCGTAAGCATTTGGCGGCCAAATATCAGAAGCAGCATGTAGACCTGTATCGTTTCGGCAAAGTGACGCTTAATTTATGACAATATGTAAAGCTGTTCTATTCACTGTTATTAAGTGCTCTGTGGTCGTAATGGCGAACTTTGCTGTACTTTCTAGTACTAGCTATGCTGCGATACCTGACTCACTTAATCCTGGCTCTTCTAATCCAGACACGTCAAAGCCCAACCTATCTAACACAGACTCCAGCGTTAAAACCAAAAACACTGCAAATCCCTCTCCTCACATGTTAGAGCTATTTACTGAGGCTGAAAAGAATTTCATTGCCAGTAAAAAAGTTCTCATAGTGTGTAACGTATTACAGCAGGCAAGCGAAAATGCCAGCTTGAAAATAGTCAGATTAATTGCAGAGAAAAGTGGACTTGTTTTCGAAGCTACACCGCTTATAGCCTGGGCAAAAGCGTTAGAAGAGCTTAATAGTGGAAATTGCGATATATTGCCTTGGGCGACAAAAACAGTGGCTCGTAGTGAATATATGAACTTTACCCGACCTTATGTCAGGATCAAACGAGTGGTAATCACTAGGCAACAAGAATATTATTTTCGGGACTTGGATGAAGTTGTCGATCGAGTCTTTGTAATGCTAAGAAGCAATCATGCCGTTGCACAAATAAGGAATAATTACCCTAACATAAAGTTTGTTTATGTAGACACTATTCAAGATGAGCTCGATTACATCGCGGAAGGTAAAGCCTTTGGTACCATAGTATCGATATATTCTGCTGCAAACCTATTTAACAACGAACACAAAAGAGAACTTAAAGTATCCGGTGTTTTACCAGCCGTTTATGATGACATCGCGTCATTAGCCACAACAAAAGACAATGCATTGTTACATCGAATTTTGGAAAAATCTCTTCTAGCCACTGACCCCAGGCATATAGAAGAATTCATGACCGAAGGCGCGGTCGTTAGCTTTAACCCCGATGTTAATTATCAAAAATACTGGTGGGCTGTATTGACTGTTATTTTTGTTGTGTCTGTTCTTACCTGGTGGAATCGTTATTTAAAGAATCTAAATGCTCAATTAACCGATTCTAAGAGAAAGCTAGAACTGCTATCAGTCACCGACCCTTTAACAAAGACTTATAATCGGCTCAAAATGGACGAGGTCTTCACACAAGAAATAAGAAGCAGTAAAAGGTATTGTTCGCCTCTTTCGGTGATCATGATAGATATAGACTACTTTAAAAGAATTAATGACCAGTTTGGTCACACTGTTGGTGACCGGGTATTGGAAAAAATAGCTCAACTTACCAAATCAAACTTAAGAACCAACGATTTTCTTGGTCGATGGGGCGGCGAAGAATTTCTTATTATTTGCCCGTCGACGGATATCAAAAATGTTCATGTTACTGCTGAGAAGCTACGAGTCACATTAGAAAAGACTAAATTCCCCGAAGTAGACAATGTGACAGCCAGCTTTGGTGTTGCAGAGTGGAAGGTAGGAGAGAATCAAGAATCACTAATTTCAAGAGCTGATTCTGCACTGTATCGTTCAAAGAATGCCGGTAGAAATAGAGTGTCGGATTAACACTGGTTAACCATTCGTATACTACCAATAACAATCAACTATTTCTATTTGAGTGGATTCGAAGTTTATCTCATACAATCAATAGCTTATGGTTCTTTCCTGTCGATATAGACCAGTATGAAATCATTTCCTTCTATCCGGGTATCGCCATGTTTTTCGCCTGAAATCATCGCGAGATCACTTTGTTGCAATTGTTGCTCGCTTTTGAAATGACTCGATGAGATTCTTAAGGAGTGTTTCAAGCCATAAATGAAAGCGATATCCGAAACTCTAAGAGTAACTTGATTGAAACCACTAAAGGTCTCAACAACGTTACTCAAGCACAGAGTTTTAGTCATTACATTAAAATCAGTAATGGGCCCATCGAAAAGCGAAGCAGTTGTTTTGTCCGCTCCATTAAAGGTCGAAAACTGTAGTATTTTCTCTAATCGATCAACTTGGTTTTTATTGTGATGAAGTGCTATCCCCTTTCCATCAATTAAAATTAGATTTCGAGAGTAACCACTAAAATCGGAAAAGGCGCCATTTTTAGATACGGTTGCAATACTTAACCGCCAGTCAAAATCGGACAAAGAGCCATTTTCACTGATCGCTAATTCCAGTGTCGTACCTTTGCCGTTTTTCCAAGGGATTTTCTTAAATTTATTGTTATGTATAACGGTGAACATCTAGTGGAACTCTATTAGAAACAAAAAGTTGAACAACTCACAATCTAAAACAGGGACCATCATAGTCAGCTAAGCATGCAGGTTAATGACTAAGAACAAATTCAATAGTCTTTTTATCGAGATGGCTATTAGAAAGGTAATTTATTCCACCTTTATGTCTAAGCAATAGACCTTTAAAGGTGGGTTCAATGGAATTCACATCATTCCAAAGTATCTGTGTATTTATATGTTTTGATTCGCTAAAGACGCCCTCTTCATTCAAGGTAAGCTCCACAGAGTCATTGGCTGCTTTACTCAATAACTGACGCCACACCCACCATGTTTCACGATACTTAACGCTCAGAATTTCAACTACTGCAAGGCAAAATATGAAGAAAGGAATGAAATAGTGTTCGGCTTCAACAAAGAAAAGCCCCACTCCAATCACGCCAAAAATCGCAGCCTTCCGGTAATCCTTATTTTGTACTGATGGGGCAGATTGTTCGTAACACTCTTTAAAGTGTGCTTTATCTAACTTGTAGGTCACAGCGTAGTTAATTGGCTCGGTCATAGCTTCTGTTGTGAGATCGTATCTATTGGATATATTTGGCGCAAGTGTAACGATTTTCTTTGAACTAAGCTAATCGGGATCTTATGGTTGATTATTTATGAACGTAAACCACGATATCCGAAACATAGTTGCTAGGAACATTTAGCATCGGGTAGAAAGGATTAATAGACGAGTGCCTATTACACTCTCTAGGTACAAGATGTAAGAATAGCTCACCAAGCTCTCATTTCAGATAAATTTCATCGAATATAAGAGCTTGAGAACTGATACTTATTAGCATATCTAATTATAGAGACAGACGGTCTATTCAGCCTGGGGTACTATCTGTTGAGCGTTTTTCTGCATATCATTGGTGAGTTCTTGCCAAAATCTAGACCATTCAGACAGTTCTTCTGCAGCTTCGATATTTGATTGTAAAGTTAATTGAGCACAGGAAGGAAAAGGCACACAAATATCGGGATCTTCTTGATCGATTTCGAATCTAGGGCCGGTCTCTTCAGGATCTGCTACGATAGATGCACTTAAAAAGATCGAAGAGAATATTAGTGTCTTTGAGATAACTTTTTTCATTTTGATACTTCCATACTATATTAGGGGGAGTCGAATCATACTGTATGTTATCTCAATTCATAATGTTAATTAAAGTTGCGTCATTAAGCGAATAACTACAAAAGAGTTATTAGTCTTGTAAATTAACAGATTCCAGTAAAGTTTCGGGTTCTCTATATATCGAAGTAAACACACCTAATGGTTTTTTCTGGATAGAAAAACGTAATGAAGGCAGTGGTAAAATGCTTTTCACCTGTTTTGTAGTCAGATTTTGTTGTAATAATTCTGACTGACTTCCCTCTCTATTCAAATAGTAGACAAGGTCATCCATTATGAGCATTTGGTCGGGTCTTGTTATATCCTTAAGAATAACACCTGTAGACGCCGAATTTCCGTTTTCTGATTTGTATAAGATTGAGTCGTTAGTCTTGATAAAGTAAAAACAATCACTTTTGATACAGGGCTTAATAACGTACCCTTGTTCAACTATTGTTTTTTCTATTAATTTAGACATTAGGCGGGATTCAATAAACCATTCACCATTGACGTTAGAACTATAATAAACCATTTGGCTATTGGTTGAAAAAACAGGGTTCTTGTATACGTTTTTTTCTTTACTCTTAAATTTTAACGAGCCATCGGTTCCCATAATTTGGAGATGGGCATTGATAACAAACCCTATTAACTTACCATCATGACTTATTGTTAGATTTCCAATCCTCGGATTATCTTTAAATTGGGTAACTTGAGTAAGCTCATTTTCCTTGTTGAGCAGCCAAATTTGATACTTTCCTGATCGATTCGAAATAAACGCAATACTTCCAGCTTTCTCTGCATATACGGGACTAAAATCTCGGAATGAAGAAGAAATGACATTTTTTGAACCACCATCTGGCTCAAGCCGAATAATATCTCTTACTTTTAGAAATCCTTGCATATAACCAATCATAGATTGGTTATATGCAAACGGAAAAGAAATCGTTTTGTCAGTCTCAAATAATATTGTAAGCTCGCCGCTGACTATATCTAAACTACTTAACTCTCCGTAGCCTGTTCGAACAACTAGTTTATTCTCATCAATCCAGTCAATAGACATCAATATTTGTGGTATTAAGGCTACTTTACTAGAATTTCTCGAAATCTCATCATAAAACCATATTTCCGTTTTGTTACCGATTACATTTTTCAAATAGGCAAGTTTCTTCGCATCCCTATTTGCAGTCACAAAATAGTCACCACGCCCAGAAACGACTTCTGACAATATAGACTTTGTTTTACCCGTATTAATATCCAATATATACACGCGGTATGCTTTTGAAATCGAAGTGGAGTAAGACAGGTATAGATTATTCCTATCTTTCCAAGCAATTGAAACTGAAAACGACTCGACCGGGCAATCGAACACTTTCTTCATATTATCCAACTCTCTTCTGCTACCCGTTATATTTGCAACAATTATTTGGCAGCTTTCCCCGTCGTGACGATTAAAAGCTATTTTTAGACCCTCTTCGTTGAGAGCAGAATTTCTATCATTAAAAGAACCATCAGTTAAGCGAAAGTAACTCTCTTTGCCAATTTCTTTTGAGTATAAATTCCAATATTGACTGCCTTCTTCTTTATGAGAGAAAACCATCAACTCCCCACTGACAGACGCTTCTAGTTCTTGTCCAATCAAAGTTGTTTGTATTTTGGGAACTTGGTGTGGAGTCGATAGTGGAAACACCACATAAATCAATATTAGTGCCAACGCGGCAATGACAACAAATGGGAAAAATTTCTTAATTTGTCTCTTAGGCGTGATCTCTTCAATATCAGCGACAAAGCGATAGCCTTTATTTCTGCCAGAATCGATGTACTTGCATTCCTCAGATTCACCGAGGGCTTTTCTTAAATAAGAGACAGTAGTCCGAATGGTAGTATTTTCAATGACTCGCCCGTCCCAGACTTCTCTCTGCAAATCGTCATTAGAAAAATAAACGTTTGGACTAGAATAGAGTAATTGGAGTAATTTGGCTTGGACATGGCCGATAATTTGAGGCGGATTATTTTCACTACCTATAGCTCTAGATTCAGGATTGTACTCGCATTTACCAAGAATCAATTTATTACTTTTAGCCACTCTCAAAAATCCTGCCCGACTACCGTCGCTACGTCTAGCTGAATCGAATCAATGGAAACGATATGACATACAATCGTATTTTGGTGCTTGGAATATACCTTTACTTCAGACATTTGCATTAGAACAACTCGCTTTTCATTTATTTCATCGTACATTCAGCACCCAGCTATTCCTATTGAATACATCTTAAAAATACACTTTCTCAATCGTAAACAAATCGCAGGTGTTTACCTTTTATAAAGTACACCCCCTGATCAATCTCTTAAAGTCAGCATTTTGTAAGAGAAAGAAACCGCTACTTGTTAAAAGTACCCTCGCTATTGCCTGTTTTTTGCGCACGATTTTAATATTTTCTTTTCAGTTTGGCTCGGTGATATTTTTCTTCGAATGAATACTGATTCTCAAACTAAAATTAATCAAGTATTTTTAACAAATATGCGAAGTGCAAAATTACTGGACAATTACAATTGCTATTTCAAAGAACATTCCCCGAAAAAACATTCGATCAGGCTATATCGTGTTAATACAGAGGGTTATGCTATTTTAATAGTGTCGAAGGGGTGTTTTGAAATCATTTTGATGCACAAGAATAATATTCTTCTAAAACGCTTAGTTATATTGCTAAGCGTAGTCTATTACTAACGGCAATACCAGACAGAATCAGAGGGGTTAATTCAAGAGACATTAACCCTTGTTTACAGATAGGTGGTTGAAATTTGGTCGTATCATATGATGTTAGAGATCGATAAATGTACCTGGTGATACTTTGAATCGCTTAGCTAGTCCCTTTACATGACGAAGTGTTAGCGCTCGTTTACCACTCAGGACTTCTGATACAACTCCTTGACTACCGATTTCAGGTAGGTCGTTTTGACGAATCCGATGCAGCTTTATTAAGTATCTGAGCGCGTCCATACCATTCCCGTCGAGTGTAGGATTAGTATTCGATTGATAATTTAACGCCGCAGTCGACATCGATTTTATCAATTCAATCAGTGTTTTGCTATTTCGATCACGATTCAACTCTATTGCCACTTCAATGTCCGATAAAAGTGTATCGTAGTCGGCATCATCACTCGGAGTATCTATAACTGGGGCTAGAATATCCCAATTCTTAGCCGATCTTTCTAACCTTGATTCCATTATTATTTACCTCTTTATAAACGGCTTGGCCGTATCGTTTCAATGTAAGTGACCTGGGTGTCAAAATTGATCAGGGTTCGGATTTGCAAATCTGTACCTGGAATGGAAAAGTCGAAGCGATCTTCGCGACTGTTTATACCGCTAAAGGTCGTTCTTAAATCTTGCTCCGACGAAAACTTGCTTTCGCTAATGACCTTGTACCATCCGAGCAAAGATTGGTTTGCTGTTGGGTGCATTTCTAACGCATTTACCAGTTTGTTCCTAGAGACTACAATCACGTTTGCTTCCTAAATAAGACTAAGTTAGCTATTGGCCACTCGATAATCTCCCAATTATCGCAATTTGTAATGTTAATTAAGGTTCTTTGTGCTGCTACAAAATTGGATCAATTAATGATTCGCTTGATTAAGCTCAGCTTTCTAAATAGTGCTAGATTTACTACTAGCTAGGTAACTCGGGGGTTGTCAATGATTTAACATTATCCAACAAAGCTTAGGATCGCTGTATTCAATTGTTTAGTCTTGCAAAAAGCCAAAATAAACGATTAACCTCTCTCGAACATTAGCCCATTTACCAAACCTCATTGTTTTTATCTTTCGAGCAAGTATTAACTGTTTACTACAACCAGTAATTAGTTCTCTATTCAATGCTTTTTAGTACCTGCACAACCAAGCTTTAATACCGAGACAGATTTGTACATTTTGATACGTCTTTCTTTACTGGGACTCAGTAAGATCGCTTCACACAAACAAACGACTTATCAAAACTTTGGAGAAACAACATGAATTCAGCAAGTATTCGCTTATGCGTAGTAGTATCGATATTTGTTTTAATGGCTGGCTGCTCATCAATAGGAAATAACTCTTTGCAGTATGAAACGAGTTCTTCTATTTCAACTAAAATACGTGAGGGAGTCACTAATAAAACAGATATTTATACGATTTTAGGTACACCGAGTACCACGACGTTCACTGGAGACGGATTTGAAGTAGCTAAATACGAATACACGCACCTAACGCCCCGTGCTCAAAACTTCATTCCTTATAACGTATTCTCTAGGGTACAAGACGGTAAGAAGAAAGAACTAGTTATACTTTTTGACTCAAAAAGCATCGTTAAAAAATACGTCATTAATGAATCGGACATTCAGGTTCGTAAAGGGATATTAGAGTAGCTTAATTTGTTGCACATCAAACTAATAGTTAATATTAAAAGGCCATGCTGACGCACGGTCTTTATTGCTATAGCTTAGATATAATTCACCAGTACGACTTACGTTAAACCAAGCCTGAAATTATTATTATGTTAGTTTCAAGTCTCTACGTTCCTTCAACCGAAGTTTACAATCCTTTATCGAAGCTTTATAAAAAGGACGTAGATGCTTTTTCAAATGCTTAGTTGCGCTTCTTCCATCAATCGATTTTAGGTGACAAAACACCGCCAAAGCATAGGTGGCCTCCTCTTCGCTTAATATAACTTGTCTAACTGGAGATTGGCCACCGCCACATCCACCGGCTCTGGCGATTACCGCACTATTAGAGAACATAATACCAAAGCCCATAAAAATCCCTGTTAATTCCCCAGCCATAGGCAAATAGTTGATACCACCAGGTGGTAGGATTTTGGCGGTGCCTGCCAAATGTTGTGATAAACCATGGGCAAAATGAGCAATGATGCCCTCGGGGCTTTTTAATTGCTGAGGGTGAAAACTAAAATTGATACTTTTGATCGGTTGAGGATAGCTACTAACAAACAGCTCTGATTGAGGATTGCCTCCCTGTATCGCGGTCGAATGCCAAGACTGCATGTTCGCGTTCTTGCCACGCAACGCACCGTCAATGATAATCGACTGATTGACAGGAACCATACCATTACTAGTTGCCAAGTTATATAATCGAGTGGGCCAATGTGACATTCCTGCAAATTGCTTAACTTGATCGAATATTAAGTTCGCCATGCCATCTGCCGAGGTTTCCTTACCGGGAAAATGACTATTGTCGGGGATTACTAACACCGCTTCGTTCAAAAAAACGTTTTTATCAAATTGATCGAGTGTCCAGGCGTAACAATTGAAAATCCATTCAATGATTTCTTCATCAAGCAGTGATTGTGTACGATTAAAGAGGTTTAACATATTTTATGATATCAATTTTAATCCAGCCTTCTAACGACGGTCGTATTTAAATCTGCCTATTAGAAATTCGGTGTTTTGAAATTACTTGATGATGTTACACCAAGTAATAAATAATGCTATGAGAAGATCAAAATTAGTCGATGACCGAATTGGGAACAGAACTATTTTTTAAGAGGAGTGCAAACAATGAAAGCTCGACGCTTTAGAATTGTACAATTAAGCAACATGATTGCCCTAACTGCGATTAAATCAGACTATTCTAATGTTATACTGGCTAGTATTGTCATCCAAAAGATTAACTGAGTAAAAAATGAGCATTCAAGATATTTCAATATCTAACAGTCAAAAGAAAAGGCTATTAAAACTCGCCGAGTTAGAAGAAGTTCTTTTTCAGGATGAAAATGGCGACTTAGTGGTTAACGTCAGTGCGTATCAAATATTAAAAGTAGATATCGAGCCTATTTCGATTGAATCAGTGGTTGGTGAAAATAGGTTAGATTATTCAGTCTCATATTTTGTTTTTAGTTAGATGCAACTAATTAAATCTATAACCAATTATTCGAAAATTCTACTTTTGCCTCTAGTAGCACATCCTTTTACTCTTCAGCACCCACTCTTCAGCGCTTGAAAATACTGAGAATTTGAATGAAAAAGCACTCGCAACCCACTGTTTCTATTCGATTTGAAGTTTAATCATAGTTCTTCAGACTGAATTCAAACTATCGTTTTACCGTTTTTCTATAATTCCCTTACTGATTTAACAGCAGAGTTCTTTGGGAATTTAAATGGTTATTCAAAAAGCGATAATTAGCACACTATTGACATTGACCATGATTCTTTCGTCTTTTTATACGAACGCTGTATCGAAGACAAAGAATACTCGTCCTTCGGTTACCCGAATTGATCTCGCTAAAAACTC
>JAHRVB010000227.1 GCA_019090895.1 Kangiellaceae bacterium | reverse complement strand
AATGTATGATATTGATTTAACTAAATAAAAATCAGAAAGTTGAATTAGAGTGGCAGGTTAGATCGCCCAATAGTATTCAATCAACTGTTATAGGTACGTATGAAATACTTAGTATTGGCATTTATCCTATTTAATTTGAATGTCGAAGCATGCTACAAACCAAAAGATGGCTATGGTATGAGTAAAGACGCTCTTATTAAGTCAGCAAAGATAATTGCTATTGCCGAACTAGTTAAAGTAGAGAAACAAGGTGTAGGATTCGAATATACTTTCAAGACATTATCCAATCTTGTTGGTACTTCTGAGGAAGAAATAAAGTTTTACGGCCGTTTTCCTCCTGTAATTAAATCAGAAGATTTTGAAGAACACACTGATGATAAATTTTGGGAGAATGATATAGGTCGTTCTTGGTTTCCCAGTGGAACGTGCGGGCCTGCGCATACTTTTGCATTTGGTGAGCGCTACTTATTATTTCCGAGTTTATATGGTGCTACAGCGTCCGGTGAGAATGTTTCTTCGGTAAATGATAAGTGGTTAGCGTATGTTAAGAAAAACCTATAACCAAACAAGGCAGCATATGCAAAACACGCAATTCTGCTTGAAGTGTTAAGCATCTAGAGAGAATATGGAAATCATCGAGAATTACATACCACTCATTATTGTGGTTATTATTTGGCTAGGTTCTGCTACATATTTTGGGCGAAAGGTCGAACGGCACAAGAAATCTATAAAGATTGACAATTCCAGGCCAGTGAATTCGATTACTCTGATCCGGGGCGTGGAACCAACCAATTACATCCGGAGCTACGCTGTAGTGATTGATGATAAATTGCATGGAGTGATCAAGTCCGGTGAAACAAGGCATTTCGAAATTTCTCCAGGGGCGCATAAAATACATATTAAAATCGACTGGTGTAGGTCCGAGATAAATACGCTCACTTTAAATGAAGGACAGAACATAGAGATGATTTGCGGAACAGATTACAATACTTGGCAATGCTTTATTATGTCGTTTATTAAGCCAAACAGTTTTCTGTACGTCAGAGCTGCTTAACCAGTGTTTGAAAATCGATTCGGCATAAAGCGGCCTCACTATTTAAACGAGCGTTATATTTCAAAGGTAGTCAATGACTCTTACGACTAAGAAAAGTAGACCGATAACTGTTGACGATGTTGTGTATCGCTATCAAGTGTCTACAACTAATATCGACGATGACTGGAACTTTACTCTTAATCTAACTGTGCAAATAGTTGAGCCTAAAGGTGGAGCGCTTCTGGTGAAAGGATTGGTGACACGGGACTTTTGGCTCGACTTTTCATACGGACCAAAATGGAATCAAGGTGACTACCCCACTATTTTGCCTAGGCATTTAGCTATCATTGTAAGAAAAGCTATATCGAAAGGCTGGGAACCACGCAAAAATGGAAAGGCATTTGAAGTGAGCACAACAAATGAGTCATTCTTTAATGAAAAAACATAACCAGAAGCTGGAAAAAGACGCAAGTAAAAAGCAACGCTTTTCAGCGCGGCGTTACATTCAAGAAGAGTTCATATGAGTCAATCTAAAACTAATATAAGACAGTCTAATTGTAAAGCTATAATCTGGCTGTCTGTTAGCTTTATCTTATTATTTTAATAGAACACGTATTTCATATTTGGCGTTATTTCAATTTCTTACAGAACAGAGAATGAATAATATGGATTTAATATTCGCGACTATGATTTAAATTGAGGAAGGCTGATTCTGGTAAGTCTAGTGCAACTGCTAAACTTGCTATTGTTTGATGGAAATCCCTTACTCTATTACCACCATTTGTTAAAAACTCTTTGAGTTCTTCGACTAAATTTGCGCTGATCAACATCGACAAATAGTGTTCCCGTTGTTTGGATTTTAGATAGAAGCTTAGTCTTTCGTTATTCGGGTCAGTCACTTTCACTCGAAAAAGTACTGCACAGATACTGTGGATCAAATTATCTGGTAAATTGGGCATATCCACTGGATGAACGTACAAATAATGACTAGAACATTTTTTAATAGCTTGAAAGACCCCATGCATCGGGCCTCTAAATTCGTCGTTAGAGTCTGACACTACAGGATATCCTAGAGTTGCATAATAGTCCAAATTCCGATTTGCTGAAATAATAATCGTGCTAACTTGAGGGCGTAACCATTCAATTTGCTGTTCTATTAAAGGGCGACCTAGATACAGCATCAGTCCTTTATCATTACCATTGACTCTACTGCCCTTTCCTCCAGCAAGTATTAGTCCCGTAATATCTTCTTTTCTAAGCATACTTAAAGTTGACTTCTATCAATCCATACTTCTAATTTTATACCACTCTCGGCAATTTGCTTACAAAAGTATCACTTTTGTGATCTTATAATACTTTGATTTAGATCAAGCTCAGCAGTCGATGATTTACATAAGATGACCATGTCGAGAAACAACATATGCTTTTCCTTTTTATAGCCTAACACATGGACCCTGATGATGAGCCAAGACTCTAAAGCACTGGTGAATAATTTGGAATTTCTTAGCCCCTATTTCCTTGGAGCCTACGGTGAAAACAACGATGTAATGGAGACTCTTCTCGTTGAGTTCGTGAGAGATCA
Organism: Kangiellaceae bacterium; assembly: GCA_019090895.1. GTDB lineage: Bacteria > Pseudomonadota > Gammaproteobacteria > Enterobacterales > Kangiellaceae. The sequence continues at coordinate 15,574 of JAHRVB010000227.1, read as the reverse complement.
TATCTATTGGCGCCGTAATTTCCATCCCGAAGATAATCCCCCAATTACACCACACATGATGAACAGTTCTAATTATGCCGAAGCTCTCGCAAAGATCAGGAGCGAATTGCACTCATTAACATCAAAACTAAAACGCTCTGTACCTTTTTACAATCCTCGTTATATCGGTCACATGTCTTCTGACCTCATGATGCCTGCCCTACTTGCTCAACTAGTCACTAATTTCTATAACCCTAATAATATTACAAGTGAATCCGGCCCTGTCACTCTAAACATGGAATTGGAGGTCGGAAGACAATTTGCACAAATGTTTGGTTTTAATACAAATGAAGAGATTAAACCTTGCGCTTGGGGGCATCTAACAAGCGGTGGTACCAATGCTAATTACGAAAGCTTGTGGAATTTTAGAGCGGCTAAGTACTATCCCTTGGCACTAGCATCAGCCGTTAAAGAGTTACAGCTAGAATTAGATTTAAGCATCGACAACTCTGATTACAAGAACCCTATTGATTACACCTCTTGGGAGCTGGTCAATTTTTCAATCGAAGAAGTTCTCGAATTTAGGACACTGTGTTTCAATCTGGTTGAATCAAAATACAGCGCGTCAAAGCTAGAGGAATTTACTCAAGCAGTCGAAAGCAACCGACTCGAAACTAGAGGCCCTGCTCAGTTTTTTGCTGAGAACTGGCAGTTAAAACAAGCCGTGGTCATTGTGCCGTCCAGTGCACATTATTCGTGGGAAAAAGCGATGCGAGTAATGGGCTTTGGCAGTGCGTCTCTAGTAAGGGTTCCACTAACCGCAACCATGCGAATGGACGAACTAGAGCTAGAGCGGATTGTTAATAGCTTACGTTCTCAAAATATTCCGATCCTTGCAGTCATCGGGGTATTGGGCACGACAGAGTTCGGAACGATTGACCCCATTGACAAAATAATTAAAATTAAAGAAGAACAATCTAAACAAGGATTAGATTTTTACGTACATGTTGATGCTGCTTGGGGTGGCTATCTGACTAGTTTATTTAGAAACGAAGACGGTACATTTGCAGAGTTCACTGATATGAAAGAACAATTTAGTTACTTTCCATCTCAAGGTATTCACGATTCATTCAGTGCATTAAATCATGTGGACAGTATAACTATCGACCCACACAAGCAAGGCTATCTACCTTTTGGAACGGGAGGCTTCATCGCTAAGAATCGTGATATTGTAGTGTTACTATCAACCAATGCGGACTACGTATTCTCTCAATCAAACACTCCTGATTTTCAACAGATAGGACAATATATTTTAGAAGGTTCAAAACCCGGCGCAAATGCAGCTGCCGCCTTTGTTGCACACCGAGTTTTACCGCTTAACAATCAATCGTTTGGTCGTATCATTAAGCAAACTATTCGCTCTGCTGAATATTTCTTTGAGCAGTTAAAAAAACTAAAACAAGAATTAGTTGGTTATGTACATTTAACAGTGCCATTTGAACCGGATAGTAATTTAGTGACCATCGCTTTAAACCCTTGCAACAACACCTCCTTGGAGACCATGAATCGTTTTTCAAACGATATTTATGCACAACTAACCCACGATGCGAATGCTCCGGTTCAATCAAGAGAATTTTTGGGTTCAAAGACATTGTTAGCAGTGAACAATTTGAGCAAAGAAGAACAAACGAGTTTATTTAAGAAACTTCACCTTTTTGACTCTAGTAAAGGTCTTAATAAAAACGATAAAATAATGATTCTACGACATACTCTTATGAATCCATGGCTAAGTGCTAAGAATGATGACTTGAATTACTTGGATAAATACTGTGACTATTTAAAGAAAATCATGATTGAAACCGTTGCTAAATATAAGGTTTGAGTCGCTAACTTTGCAGAGCAGAACTTAATTCTACTTATTCTAAATGGCTAGAAATAACTCGCTGTCATCAATATTTTGAACGTTGTGTTTTTTTGTCTGGCTTATTCTTAAGTATGACAAGCAGTACCCGCAAGTTGACTGAGAGAATCAAGGTCTTTGATGAGAAGATGACGGTCTTTAATTTCTATTAAATCTCTTTTTTGCAATCTTGTAATCAGTCGACTAACGGTTTCAACGGCTAACCCGAGATAATTACCGATGTCACTTCGTGTCATTGATAGAAAAAATTCAATTTCTGATAAACCTCTCCGACGATAACGCGCAGACAAATTCATAACAAAAGCAGCAAATCTTTCGTCGGCATTTTTCTTACTCAGCAACATGATTAATTCTTGCTCATCTCGAATTTCACCACTCATGACTCGAAATAATTGAGACTGTAATCCTGGAAGATCTCTTGATAAAACTTCTAATCGGTCAAATGGGATCGTGCAAACCAAAGAAGTTTCTAACGCTTTAGCGAAACTTGGATAAGCTTCAGTGCTAACTGCATTTAGACCGACCATTTCACCAGGAAGATGAAATCCTGTGAGCTGCTCGATTCCGTCGGCACTAATGGTATAGGATTTTAAACTACCGGAACGAATTGCGTGTATCGCTTCAAAAGGATCGCCTGCTTTGAACAGATACTCTCCTTTGTTTAGCACTTTCTTACGCTGCACAATATTATCTAAGTGTTCGATTTCTGAGTCAGCCAGCATGACAGGTAAACAAAGTCGTTTGATACTGCAAGTTTGGCATTTTATTTGACTAGATAATTTAGCGTTTGAAGACACAGATTATGTTCCAAGAAAGCTTAGTTGAAAGGAATTATAACACTTTTAATGATTTGTTGAAGCTTAGCTCGAGCTTTATATCACTTTGGAAAAACTATTAAGTTGATGCAATTCGTTCATATAGGCATCGAAGACCATACAGATATTCCTAATTAATAACCGCCCTCGATTTGTTACTCGTATTACTGTGGGAGAAATACAGACTAAGCCGTCCTTTTCATAGGGTTTCAACATTTCCAGTTCATTTTCAAAATACGCTTTAAAAGAGATATTGTAGATTGCTTCCATTTGTGTGAGATCTAATTCGAAATGGCAAATTAACTCGAAAATGACAGCTTTTCTGAGCAAATCATCTCGATTTACTTTTGCTCCTCGCCAACTCGGCAATTTAGATTGGTCAAGCAATTCATAATAACTATCAACATCTCGAACATTTTGATGATATTGGCCATTGATAGAACCGATTGAGGAAACTCCAACACCAATTAGTTCATATTCTTGATGGGTTGTATAACCTTGGAAATTTCGATGAAGACAGCCAGCTTGTTGAGCAAGCGCTAATTCGTCATCCGGTTTGGCAAAGTGATCCATACCAATGTACAAATAACCTGAATCTTGTAATGTATCTATGATGTACTGAAAAATTGATAATTTTTCCGCCGCTGAAGGCAAATTGTCTCCGTTGATTCTTCGCTGGGGTTTAAATCGATGGGGCAAATGGGCATAATTAAATACCGAAATTCTATCAGGCGAAATTTCAATAACTTGCTGTAAAGTTTGTTCGAACGTTTCCTTATTTTGAAAAGGCAAACCATAAATCAGATCTAGATTGATTGATTTAAATCCATGTTTTCGCGCTTCAATAATCATATTATTGGTCAATTCAAATGATTGAATTCGATTAACAGCCTTCTGTACGACGGGGTTAAAATCTTGAACCCCCATGCTCATTCTGTTGAAACCAAGCTCAGCCAACGGTTGAATATCCTCAATTGCTATAGCTCGAGGATCTATTTCGATGGAGATTTCAATTGATTCATCGTTTGGCACTTTAAAGCAGTGTCTAATCGAATTCATAATTGAAGTAATTTGTGACACCGACAGGTAAGTCGGCGTTCCGCCGCCCCAGTGAATCTGCCGAAGTTTATTATCGCCGACGTTTTTAGCAACCAGTTCAATTTCTTTTATTAAGTAGCCTATGTACTTTTCAGCTTTGCTTTTGTCTTTGGTAATTATTTTGTTACACGCACAGTAGTAACAAATATTCTGACAATAAGGGATATGAATATACAGCGAAAGTGATTTATCGTCCGATAACTGGCTCAAACACGATAAGTAGTCAGTCGACTGATAGTCTTCGGTGAATTCTAACGCCGTAGGGTAAGACGTATATCGAGGACCCGATATATTATACTTGGACAACAATTCATCATCCCACTCTAATTTAGTCTGTTTCATTACTTGACCTGAACTTTTGAACCGACGTCTAACTTTAATTGCGGCGAGAGTATCAGATCAAAAAACGAGGACCACTGATCCAGATCAATTAAATTGCCATGCCCTATTTATTCAAAGAGAATTCTATAGAACCTACAAGTTAGGGCTCAGGGATCGCTAAATTCAATCGAACTAGAAAAGTCGACCCTTAATGGGGGAGAATCTAGGTTCAGATAAAAATACATCAAACAATTAGACTAATTAGGACAACCTAGCTCTATTTGTTCGTTAAGCAACCAACGTGAAATTTCGGTACGAAATTCACTCGATGAAACCTCATTATAGGGAACTAATTTTGCGACATCTATTTCTATTCGGCTTCGCCGATACAAGCATTTGACCATGGTTCCAGGAGCACTGATCCCTCTAATTCTTACGGGTAAAATACTACACTGGCTTAATTCACTCAGTTTTATAATACCTGGTTTAATTATTTTCCGCGGCGTTGCTTCACTGTGGATACCACCTTGTGGGAATAGAGCGACTAGTTCACCTGCTTTTATCGCTCTTAATGCCGTTCGAAAAGCCCCTTCTACTCGTCCGCCTCGATCAACAGGAATACAGCCAGCGGCTCGAAACATATATTTAAGTATTGGTTTGTCATATTCTTCTTTGGCAATCATAAAACGAATAGGTCGATCCGTAGCTGCAATCAAAAGAAAAGGATCGATCGCAGATAGGTGATTAGCAGCAAGTATTAACGGCGCACCCTCAGGAATTTCGATGGTTTGATTGCCTTGGCGATGAAACCGTTTGCAGTAAAGCCTTATCCAACCATCTAAAATATTAGTTGCCGGATGTCCCCAATTAGCGCCATTGTGCTTGTGCCCAACTAAAACGATCAACAACAATATTGTGAATACAATCAAAGTGATGAGCGAAATAATACCTAGATTCATGCAGCTACCATCGAATCAATCATAAACATAGCTTAGTTTAACTCCTATTTGATCCAGATTAGACTCGCCATACGGCCAGTTTGATTTTCTCGCCGGTAAGAATAAAAGTACTCGGATTGTTGATAGGTGCAAAAATTACCGCCATACACTGTAGCTCCCGCATCAACTAAAATTTGACGAGCTATCCAATAAAGATCAGCCAAATATTTTCCGTATTTCACTTGATGAAAAGCGCTAATATTACGTTCATCTTTACGACAAAAAATATCCCTAACCTCCTCACCAACTTCAAAATGCTGACGACTAATTGCGGGACCCATCCAAGCAATTACTTCGTGTCCACCGCAAGGACTAGAACCAAGCGCATTTTGCAGTATTCCGCCAGCAAGCCCTCGCCAACCAGCATGTACCGCTGAGATCCAAGTGCCTGTTTGATTAGTCAATAAAATGGGTAAACAGTCGGCGGTCATAACGCAGCAAACAATATTTCTTTTTGAAGTAAAACTGCCATCGGCTATCGGAGGCGAGTCTATTTCACTTTGCTCATCTAGTTGAACAACATCACAACTGTGGATTTGTTCTAGCCAATTAGGTTCACGGGAAAGACCAAAGTTCTTTGTTAAATAAGCTCGGTTGCTTAGGACTGAATCTAAATGATCACCAACATGGGTCGCGAGGTTAAACTCTGCGAAACCTGACAGAGTTTTGTCCCGATTGAATTCGCGAATTCTTGTAGTATAAAAAGCTTGAATTCGTTCTTTAGCCGGCCAGTCAACTTTATTGATAGACTTAAGAGGCTCGCTTGGATTCATATTAAGTTGATTCGTGTTCTTTTATGGCTTTTAACAAACAACTAAAATCATCTGGCAATTCAACTTCCCAATCTAACCACTCCCCGGTGCTCGGCTGTTGCAGCCCTAATTTTGCAGCATGTAATGCCTGACGCCTGAAATTGTCAAATACAGTCGCAAACTCTTCACTCATACCTCTGGGTTTTAAGTTTCGTACACAATATAACGGGTCGCCGACGATAGAATGGTTTAAATGAGATAAATGTACTCGGATTTGGTGAGTCCTGCCTGTTTCAAGCTTCACTCTCAGTAAGGTAAAATTCTTGTATTTGTCTTCAATTCTAAAATGGGTGATAGCCTCTCTTGCTGGCGAACTACCTTCAGTAATCACCGCCATTTTCTTGCGCATTTGTTGGTGGCGCCCAATAGGCAAATCAATCGTATCACCCGCGACGATGGTGTGATGCACTAGGGCAATATATTCACGATCAAATTCTCTCCGTTGCAGTTGCGCAACCAAATGATTATGCGCTTCAGGTGTTTTGGCAACCACTAGCAAGCCAGTTGTATCTTTGTCTAACCGATGTACGATACCTGCTCGAGGCAGTTTTCTTAGGGACGGATAACGAAATAATAGGCCATTAACCAAAGTATCTTGATAATGTCCTGGTGCAGGGTGAACAACCAGTCCCGCTTGTTTATTGACGATAAGCAAGTCATCATCTTCATAATGAACTTCAAACTCAAGTTCGACGGCTTTCCACTCGCCCTGATCTTGCATGGTAGGTACAACTTGTAATAATTCTCCACCAAGAACTTTCTGCTTGGGTTTTAGAATTACTTGCTGATTTAGCATAACTTGACCATTTTTTATCCAGCTTTGTAAGCGAGAGCGAGACAGTTCTGGAAAATAGTGCATGAGCACATGATCGAGTCTTTCTTCGGCATAATCTGTATCGACCGTAAAATCGAGCATTTCGTCAGAATCCGGGGTAATTTCTGGGGAACTTTCTGTCACTTTGACTGCCTTATAGGTTGGTTGGTCTAGCAGTTAGCAGCGCCCTAAGGTAAAATGGTCGCTTGTTGTCTACTAAATAGTTCAACAATGAAACTTAAATTTTAACCACTATTTGTAGTTAATACGTTAACAATTAAGAACCTGCCCTGAATTTGCAGAGTGTGGCTCAAGAATAGTGTTCATTTTAACGACTTTGAGAATCAATGAGAATAGTAAAAAGCACTTGCTTAGTTATATTACTAACAATTTTAGCAGCCTGCTCCAGTTCTGAAAAAGACATTACTGGTGCGGCTAAGATAAATAATGCGTTCAGGCTGTTTGAAAGAGCTCAGTTTTCGATGTATTCAGGCAACTACCGAAGCGCCGTGGAATACTTAGAGAGACTTGATAGCTTGTATCCATTTGGCGCTTATTCTCATCAAGCCCAGCTTAATTTGATCTATTCATACTATCAGTTAAGCGATTTCGCGTCAGGAATAGCGTCCTCAGAACGCTTTATTCGTCAAAATCCGCGTCATCAAGATCTCGATTATGCGTATTATATGAAAGGATTAATCAATTTTTCTACTGAGACCGGGTTTGGTAAAGAATTATTCTCAGCCCCTATATCTGAAAGAGATGCTGGCGCAGCCCGTCAGTCATTTGACGATTTTGCCGAGTTAATTCGACTCTTTCCTAATAGCAAGTATGCGAAAGACGCACAACAGCGTATGATTTTTTTGAGGAATAGACTTGCTGATTACGAATTGCATGTTGCTAATTATTACATGCAACGTACTGCCTATTTAGCGGCGGCAAATCGAGCAAAATATGTCGTAGACCACTATCCACGTACTCCAGCAGTGCCAAAAGCGTTAGAAGTGATGATCACGTCTTACAAGTTATTAGACCTACCAGAATTAGCAGAAAATAGCCGACGAGTGTTGTTGTTAAATTACCCAGACTATAATATTTAGTTAATCTCGAATGGTTTAGTTCTATTTTATCAAGCGATTTACCGCGCTGATTTATCGGACTTCTAAACAAAAAAAGACGCTCTAGGCGTCTTTTTTATTGGTTTGTGATTCTGCTCTACTCTTAATCTTCTAACGATTAGACAGATTTGGAATAGTATTTAACTTTTTGAAACCGAAAACTAGATCGCACTTTCGTTTTCTTCACCCGTTCTAATTCGTATGATTTTTTCGATATCGGAGACAAATATCTTCCCATCACCTATTTTACCAGTACGAGCCACTTCCATAATCGTATCAACGCAGATATCGACGAGATCGTTGGAAATAATGATCTCTAACTTTATCTTAGGTAAAAAATCAACCATATACTCTGCACCGCGATAAAGCTCAGTATGGCCTTTTTGTCTTCCAAATCCTTTTACTTCAGTAACGGTCATACCAGTGACACCGGCATCACTTAATGCTTCACGGACATCGTCCAACTTAAAAGGCTTTATGATTGCTTCTATTTTTTTCATCAATATTCCCTTGTTTAAAGTCAATAAAATATTTTTGCATTCTAACATAAGTGAATGAATTGATAAGAACTTTAATCTAATTCAAAACTTTTCGCCTATACTTTATTGTTAGAAGACCATCTATCTGTGGGCAACCATTGAGTATACGACGTGTATAAACTAAAATAATATAAACTCCTATTTTGTTTTAAAAAAAGACCCGATGAACAAACAATCCATAATCGAAGAAATGAAAGTTCAACCGAGCATCAATCCTCAAGTAGAAATTGATCGTCGCGTTAAATTCATTAAATCAACCCTGAAGAATAGCGGTTTAAAATCTCTTATTCTGGGTATCAGTGGTGGTATCGATTCATCAACTTTGGGCAAACTTGCCCAAATGGCGATTGACCAACTTAATAATGAAGGTCCCGACGCTTCAATGAGAGATTATCAGTTTGTCGCCGTTAGATTACCCTACGGGATCCAGGCGGACGAAGATGAAGCTCAACAAGCATTGAGTTTCATTAAACCGACGATGAGCGTAACGATTAACATCGAACAAGGTGCTGATGGTATCCACGAACAATCATTAAAATCGCTTTCATTGGTTAGCGAAGTTGATATTAACGACTCACATGCGGATTTCGTTAAAGGCAATTGTAAAGCCAGAGCTCGAATGTCGGCCCAATACGATTTGGCAGGACTACTCGGTGGTCTAGTACTCGGCACCGATCATTCTGCTGAGAATATTACCGGTTTTTATACCAAATGGGGAGATGGTGCTTGTGACCTGGCACCACTATTCGGATTAAGCAAACGGCAAGTAAGACAAATCGCACAACATTTGGACGCTCCTGTGGCGTTAGTCAACAAAGCACCAACAGCTGATTTGGAAAGTTTGAACCCAGGCAAGACAGACGAAGACGCTCTTGGACTTAGTTACGACCAAATTGACGACTTCTTGGAAGACAAATCTAATGATCATGAAGTCGATGCCAAACTGGTGGAAATATTTAAACGCACCCAACATAAACGTTTACCCATTCCAACAATATATGACTAATACTTCTTCATAGACTATTCCCATTGAAACTATTCAATAGCTCTCAGCGTAATAGAAAGAATTCGGAAGCTCAACGAGTCGCCATTACATCATGGCGTGCTCTTCAGATTTTTTCAGCCTACCGAATATTACTTTCAGTCACTTTTGTTATTATTGTTTTGGCGCAACCCACTGCTTCATTTATCGGTTCTGCGGAAAAGAATCTATTCGAAGCAGTATCGATAATGTATCTTTCATTTTCAATAATCAGTCAGATAGCAACCTATCACCGAAAGCACTTTGACCTGCAACTTCAACTGAGTGTACTGACAGACATATTTTTAATCGCATTATTAATGCACGCCAGTGGTGGTGTAAATAGCGGACTCGGAATGCTAATCGCAGTCTCGACCTTTGCCGCTACAATATTACTCAACCGCCCTTCTGCTCTGGGTTACCCTGTACTTGCCTCAATTGTTGTCGTGTCCGAAGAATTTTATTCTATTGCTATCAATTTGCGAGTTGAGACCTCGATAAGCCAAACCGGTATCTTGACGGTTACTTATTTGTGCACCGGTCTAATGGCTTTCTACCTCTCAAGACGTATTAAAGAAAGTGAAATCACTGCCGAACAATCCATTCAAGGGTTGGCGAGCATGGAAAAACTGAATGAAGAAATTATTCAGTACATGTCAACCGGCGTAATCGTCATCGACAACTATCAAAATATTCGATTAATAAACCGCTCTGCTTGGGTGCATCTTGGAATGCCAGAATCGACTCAAAGCAAGAAACTTGAACAGATTGCCACGCCCCTCGCTCGTCAACTAAAACTATGGAAGACTAAGAAATTCTATCGACCGAAACCGTTTCAAAACACCGCAACAGGACCTAATTTATTACCCAAGTTTTCTCCGATTGGTGATACTAAAGAAAGTGCTATCATATTTTTGGATGACACTTCAGTACTAAACCAACAGGCTCAAAATCTAAAACTAGCGTCACTGGGTAGACTAACCGCATCGATAGCCCATGAAATTCGAAACCCTTTGGGAGCACTGAGTCACGCAGCCCAATTACTTAAGGAGTCCGATGCATTAGACGCGCCAAACCTCGAGTTAGTCCAGATGGTAGAAAATAATGCATCTCGAGTAAACGGTATCATCGAAAATATTATGCAACTGTCGGTTCGAAAATCAGCACAGGTAAAAGAAGTCAACTTAAATAGATACTTAGCAAACCTCAAAAACGAGTACTTACTCGATAAACCTAAGAATTATTTGGTCCATCTACGAGCAACTAGTGACGATATACACGTGTTATTTGATTACACTCAACTCAGACAAATTATTACCAACTTACTCGATAACGGTATTAGATACAGCGAACTTAATACCGGAGAAGCAAGCATTACACTGATGATAGCAACTGAACCTCAAAACAATACACCATTTCTAGACGTTGTCGATAAAGGAGAAGGCATAGCACCCGACGTAGCGGAGAAAATATTTGAACCCTTTTTCACCACAACCACGTCTGGCACTGGCCTTGGACTCTATTTGTCACGTGAGCTATGTGAAGCAAATCGAGCAAGACTTGACCATATCCCCTTGACTGCTGGCGGTTCGTGTTTCAGAATTAGTTTCTCTTCTACTAAACAATCGTTGAGTTAAAAAGGTATTTGTATGGCTAACACTCCTCTTGCACTCATCGTCGATGACGAACCAGACATTCTTCAATTATTGGGCATTACCTTGAGTCGGATGGATATTGAGACAAAAAAAGCCGAGACTCTCACACAAGCGAAACAACTTCTAGAAACACATCAATTCGACTTCTGTTTGACAGACATGCGCCTGCCTGACGGTGATGGAATCGATTTAATAAAACACATTCAAACTAATTTTAACCATCTCCCCGTCGCACTGATAACCGCTCACGGGAATATGGAAACAGCAATTGATGCAATGAAAGCTGGGGCGTTTGATTTTTTGTCGAAGCCCGTTGACCTCACTGCCCTTAGAATGCTAATAAAAAACGCACTCAAATTAAGTCATCAGATACAAAAGACATCAAAGAACTCTACACCCAATCGTTCCAAAAATAAGAAACAATTGATTGGCGATACTGATGTTATGAAAAAATTAAAACAAACTATTCTCAAGCTTGCGAGAAGCCAAGCGCCGGTATATATCAACGGAGAATCTGGTACAGGTAAGGAATTAGTCGCTAAGTTAATACACCACAAAGGACCTCGCTCAGAGCAATCTTTTATACCTGTAAATTGCGGTGCAATTCCTTCTGAATTAATGGAAAGCGAATTTTTTGGTCACATGAAAGGAAGTTTTACTGGTGCTGTTAGCGATAAAAAAGGGCTGTTTCAATCGGCTGAAGGCGGTACACTATTTCTCGACGAAATTGCTGAATTACCTCTACAAATGCAAGTTAAATTATTAAGAGCAATACAAGAAAAAAGCGTTCGCCCTATTGGTGGCGACAAAGAAATATCTGTCGATGTTAGAATTTTAAGTGCCAGTCACAAAGATTTGTTAAAGTTAGTTAATCAAGGCGATTTTCGACAAGATTTATTCTATCGAATTAATGTTATCGAAATAAACGTTCCGGCTTTAAAAGATAGAAAGGGTGACATTGAAAAATTAACCCACTACCTTCTTGAGCAACTATCGACTATTCACGGGCTAGAAAAAATAGAAATTACGCCACAAGCCATCGAAAAGCTGACTCAATATTCATTTCCAGGAAACATCCGAGAATTAGAAAATATCCTGGAGCGTGCGATAACCTTTGCTGCAGATGATATCATTGACTTGAACGATCTCAACCTCCAAGAAAGCTCTAATGATAATAGTTCCAAAAGTACGCACTCAGCCAGAAATAATCAACCACTAGACGAATACATGGCCGATGTTGAGCGTTCAGAAATCTTAGAGGCTTTACATCAAACAAGAGGCAATAAGACCAAAGCAGCTAAACATCTAGGTATTAGCTTTAGAGCCATGCGTTATAAACTAGAAAAACTCAATTTGAATATCGACGAATAACTTATTTCTTCCATGCCGCACTTACGCACTATATAGAGCATATCGCACAAGCGACCACTACATATTCTTTCATAGCTTAACGGACAATTCTCTACTATCACTGATGAGTTATCCTACTCACAAATTCCTTTTGGCGTTATATAATAAGTTCTAATTTCTACTGCTCAGGACGAGCAAATAACTCAAGGAATGAGCAATGAAAACAAACACTGCACAAGCTTTCACTCTTATCGAATTATTGATTAGCATCTCTATCATCGCCATATTAACTAACTTGGCGTTGCCGTCTTTTGAAGGTTTTTTAGAACGTAGAAAAATTGAAGCTAATCAACAGAGACTAATACAAGTGTTGCAACTCTCTAGGGTGAGTGCCGCCACTAAAAATATTCGAGTGACTATTTGCGCATCTGATTCAGGCACCAATTGCAGTTCCGACTGGTCCGAAGGATTTATAGCCTTTACCGACATTGATGGTAACCGGGTGTTCAATGGTAACGATGAACTGTTATACCAATATCACAATAATGATAGTAAAGTGATCATCAGTTGGCGCGCATTTGGGCACAAGAAATCTTTACAATGGTTACCTACGGGCATTACTAATCATCAAAATGGTTCTTTTGAATTATGCTACGACGACAAAGAAAAATTAGCTCGTGCACTTTTCATTACCAAAGCAGGTAGAGTCCGTTTCTCTAAAGACACTAATGCCGATCAATTACACGAAAACTCTACGGGAGGAAAAATTACTTGCTAGCAGATGACTTTCTATATTTACATGGCTATAAATAATTGAAAAACGTGACGGTAAGTACTTTGCCGATTACGTAGCATATTACAAAGACTAACAATATTCCCTTTTGCTAGTCTAGACAGAACAAACGCTATGGCTGATAAACTTTAACTGAGTAACCTTTCGATACGAGTTCTTCCGCCTGAAGTTGGCTCATAACACCTTTATCGCAAAACAATAAGTAATTAGCCGTCGTTTTTAAATCACTGGCAGACTGTAACTTAAAGAAAGGAATCGTAAGAACTGTATTTGCAGTGAGAGATAAAGGTTTTACAACTTGCTCCTGTGGATGTCTAATATCGATGACAATATCATCTTTAGTCGGTAAAGAGACAACTTCTATTTCTTCAAAATTGGTATTCGAGTTATAAACTTGATCGATATTTTGTACGATTCTATCTTCAAATGCTTTGTCTAACACCGCAAAATCGAATCGATTTTCTTCCGCTTCTATCTTATGCATTTTTGCACGAGTTGTTGGTCTATTGGAGATGACACCGCAAAACTCTGGCATCACTGCAGCAAATTCTGCGGTACCAATTTCTCTTGATTTCTTAATGATGTCAGGTTTATCCATAACAATTAATGGTCTCATCACCAAACTTTTAGCGACACTATCAATCACAGAAAGATTGGTCAACGTTTGACTCGACACCTGACCTACAGCCTCTCCGGTTACAACAGCGGGAGCATTAAACTCTTCGGCAACTTGATCCGCTACCCGTAGCATCATTCGTTTTAAAATCACTCCCATTTGTGACTGGTCTACCTTATTTAATATCTCTGAAACAACGTCTTCAAAAGGAATAGTAATAAAAAGTGTTCGATGGGACAGCGAGTACTTTTCCCAAAGAAAATGCGACACTTGTTTTACCCCAACTTCATGAGCAATACCGCCCAAGTTGAAAAAACAAAAATGCGTTCTTACTCCACGCTTCATCATCAAATAGCTCGAAACCGTGGAGTCATACCCGCCGGATATAAGGCTTACACAAGACTCCTGTTGCCCCATTGGAAAGCCGCCTAACCCTTCGATTCTTTCCACAACGGTGAGCAATTTATCGCCACGAATCTCGAGCTGAACAGCTACTTCAGGATTTTTTAACTTAACACCAGTCGCTTTGCTATTGTGCAATAACGCACCACCAGATTGACGTTCTATGTCGATAGAATTAAATGGATGTTGACCAGTACGCTTTGCTCTAACACAAAAGGTCTTACCTTCAACTTGAGGCGCAAATTCCTTGATAACGACCTGACTAATATCTTCAATGGTTACAAAGTGATGCTGATTAACTTTAAGTACAAAATCGATACCTGGAGTTGACTGTAATCGAGCAACCACTGCCGATTCTTTATCAACTTCAGAATCAGGAATATCGAGCTCAATAAAATCCCAAGTCCCAGTTAGATTTGGTGAGTCTAATAACGGTGACAGTACTTTTTTGAGGTTTTTGCGCAGTTGGGAGATAAATTGTTTACGTACTGGACGACTTTTAACAATAATTTCAGGGAATAATTTGATTACGAATTTCATGGGAATTAAGGAGATAAGCTAGAAAGGGCGCCATTCTAGCTTATCTTTAAGATGAAAGCTCAGTATCTTTGTTCTATAACGAGCTATTTAACTTTGCTATGCCCGGATCAGACCAACAAAATGCCCTTCTATTGCCAAGTCTTCAGCAGGGAGGACTATGGGTTGATAATTATCATTTGCAGGCTGCAATACAGCATTAGCACCCTGCCTCTCTAATCTTTTGACGGTAACTTCATCATCAATTCTAGCTACGACTATTTGCCCAACATCAGCGGTATTCGACTTCCGAACAGCGATTAGATCTCCGTCGAGGATACCCTCGTCAATCATGCTATCGCCTCTGACTCTCAATAGAAATGTTGGCTTCTTACGCCGTAGGACCTCTGGAATCGTAACGTAAGCTTCAACATTTTCAATGGCTTCTATTGGCAAACCAGCTGCAACAGAACCGACCAGCGGCAACTCATTGTCATTATGCAGATTTAATACTCGAATACCTCTCGGTTTGTCTGGGTATATTTCAATGACATTCTTTCTTTCTAGAGCTTTAAGATGATCAGCTGCGGCTTTAGATGACTTAACACCAATCAATTTAGCTAGCTCTACATGTGATGGAGCAATTCCATACTCATTAACATAACCAATTAAAGCATCGAGTACTTCTTCTTGTCTTTGGGTCAGTTCTTTTGTCATTTCCGCTCCCTTGGCCTAGGCCTATCAATACAACTACTATGTGTACAGGTAGGAGTTTAACGAATTTTATAGAAATAGTAAACACATTT
>JAHRVB010000226.1 GCA_019090895.1 Kangiellaceae bacterium | reverse complement strand
GTGAGTCATCGGATACCCATGATGCAAAAGGTAAATCGCCTGGACTATTGCTGTCATAGCGGCCCTGTTCATCAAGTGCTACCCAGGTTGAATCCTCCGCAATTTTCATTCTGGCAACCCGCTTGACGCTTTTGGTATCGTAAAAAGAAATATCGCCATTTTTTTCTACGATCAGTAAGAACTGATTGTCTTTGATAAAAGCAAGCAGACTTGGCGGCTGATAGGATGCCTTCTCATAGATGATCTCGGGTCGCGTGGTTTTATCGTTATCTTTCCAAAATAGTAGTTTGCCTTTATCAAATGCCGCGGTCATTTGTTGGTCGTCGGAGAGAATCGCTGCACCTTGTCCCCAGCCAATTTTTTGATAAATACTATCGGTTTTTAACGCTAGCGAGTTTCCTCGTTGGTCAAGTCTAGATATTTCTTTCTGCAGGTCGACTGGTTTTCCACTGCTTCGTTTAATAGAAATTAGTTTCCGTTCGTTTAATGACCAACGTTGTTTCGCTCGTTGCACTTGCTTAGTGACTTTGTTACAGATGGGCGTGCACTTTTCTTCAATAACCGTCTGATATGACGAATCAATGGATAAGTATTGTTCGTTGGTATCAAACTCGATGGTCTCGTGGTTAAAATACTCCGTCGTTGCGTTAAATAAATTGACGCCTGTCTCGCTATCCCAAATAGAGAAACTGCCGTCGTAGTGGAGTGACACCAATTTTCTACCACTGAGCGAAAAACGCAGTCCTACCATTTGACTCTCTGCCTTTAATGGACCGATTAGACTTCCTGTTTGCAAACTAGCAACATGGAGATAGTTGTCTTTCACCATCGCAAAATGAGAGTGAGAGGGCGCCATTACTGATAAGCTCGCTATCCCGGCGCGATAACCACGGAACTTAATTTGATGACGCCAAAGTTGTTGATGAATCTTTTGAGAGGAATCATTAGCTGGCATGGCTACAGGTTTTTGACAATCCTTTGAGTCTGGCATTAGCTGAAATTGTTGTTCACCTTTGTTTAAGATTAATTGGGAATTAGTTGGGTCGATATTGATGCTTTGGTACTCAAGTAGGTTGCCTTGAGTGCAGCCGAGTCGCTTATTGTTAGACACGTCAAACCATTCACTGTAGTCAGCGGACACCATATTTAATGCCCAGTTTCTATCGTTGCTATAACTCATTGTTGGTTTAAAGGGGCGACCAGAACCCACTAAGAATTCGCTTTTAGCGTCTTTGGCGACGGACTCTTTTAGGGAGAATTTTTGTAAGAATTCGACTCCAGAAACATAGAGGTAGTTTTTATTAATAGCGACACCATTATCCCACCGATTAAAGTTCTCAAATGCAATTTGGCGAACTAGCTTGTCATCGATATTTTGCCAAACCTGTATGCCGTTTAGATTCGAGTAAGTGACGTAGTGTTCGCCATCGGTGGACTGGGTGAGTAGTTCAAGTTTATTTCGCGAGCGAATAACCTGACCGGACTCAGGATTGATTATTTCAATGCGTGATAGTCTTGCACCATTTTCATCGAGTCGCCTCACTATTCCTGCTCGAATGTTACCTGTCATATCAAACTGTATGGATTCGGCCAAACCCGAAGCGAGATGGATTTCATTTATTAGTTCGCCAGTTTTTGTATTTCGCCTCTGAATACTTCTTGATGCAGTGACAAATTGCTTACCATTAGGCGATAGAGCGATGGCACGTACTCGTGATTGTGCTGGTGTTGTTGAATAGTTCAGCTCGCTTGAATCCACGCTGTAGTTATGAACTTTTCCATCTTCTGTGGCGACTAACAAGTGCTTGCCATTCTTGCTAAACACGGCTGTAGTTATACTTCCCTCGGTTCGAATAAGCGAATGAAATTTACTTTGTTTAATGTCCCATATTTCCAACCAATTGGTCTGCCAGTTAACGCTGAGATGGTTATTATTGCTAAGAGCAATCCCACTCACGTATTGTTCAATGTTCTCATTTTGTAACTTGAGTGACTGAAAATTATCATCCCAAAGATGAAGTTGCCGTTTATCGCGAGAACCAGAAAGTAACACGTTTTCATTTGCGGCGAGTGCGTTAATGGGCTGAGTCAAGTTGCTTTGATTCTTGATTAAATGCTGAGTGCGGTATTTATTTCCAGGTTCGCCGTTCTCTGTTTTGCTTTCGCTCAGAGTGATTTCTTTCATATAAGTATTGGAGCTAATGCCGGGTCCTACGGTGTAGAGTTTCTTTGTAACTTGGTCAATATGAAAACTATTAATGGATTCGGTACTCCATTCTGAATTAATTTTAGTCAGTTTAGAGGTGTCGACATCCCATTTGTACAGCCCACTTTTTCCATCAAAGGTTGTAAAACTATAACACTGGATCACGAGCGATCGTTTCGACAGTGTTACTGCCGAGACAATTGTTCTATTATCGAGACAGGACTCTCTAAGGTCTGAATCAGTGTAGAGATCTTTTCGCCACTGTTGAGTTAGCTCTTGAGCCGTATTGAGGCTGATCTGATTGTTGCTCTCTATCGCAATAATATCCTGTTGATGTTTTAGCAACGCAATGATGTCGGTTTCCATCGAACGCTGAGTGATTTTGTTTATCTGTGGAGTACCATTGGTTGCGTCTACTTTAAATCGAATGAGTTGATTCCCGCCCGATAGAATCAAACCATTCTCATTGTCCGATAAACTATGCTTAATACCGTTTACCGACTCTACGGTGTGCGTGGTTAACCTTGAACGACTTGGAATATCTACCATGTCAATCTTATTTGATATCTGGTTTGATAAAATAACTCGATTCTCAGAAATGAAGGTGACGTCATTAATTGAGTAGTTTGAGGAAATATCGTTGATCGGACTTTGCCAAATCAAATTTCCTTGTTTGAGATCAAATACTTTGAAGTATTTATGGGTGGCGACAGCTAAGTAGGAATGATTTCGATTGGTTGCAATGGTTTCTATTGTTGAGAATCCCAGATCAAAGACTTTCATAATCTTTCTGCTGGCGGCATCGAATAACCAGACTTTCGATCGAGAGCTTGACGAAAGACTACTGTCTCCTTCTGCCAATAGAAACTTTTCATTACCAAGGCCTATTATAAATTCAGGTTCCTTTATTCGATGGTCATAAAAGTGATCGAAATCTGCTCGTTTATTATCAGTAATACCCAAGCTAACCAAATTACTGTCTGAACCGACAGCGTATAGAACTTGGTTCGATGGGGAGAACTGCAACTCTTTAGCATTTAATGAAGGCCAATGCTTGACGATTTTTTGCTTTGTTAAATCCACCAGATTGACAGCATTGTCAGACGCCATTGCTAAATACTGTTTATTGTTAGACAGTGCAGCGACCTGTATTCTCGTTTTAGTCTTGGGCTGCAGATCGAAGGTTATTCTCTTCTTTACCGCTCCGCTATTCAAATCAACGATTTTTAACGGCGAGTTTTCGTTAACGGATAAAATTGCCTCGCGGTCGTTAAGGAATTTTGCGATGATCACAGCACTAATCGAATTAGACGCTTTATCCAACATACGCAACGCACGTTGATTGGTCTCATCCCATAGCTCAATGGCATCGATGCCGTAAGTATCGGAATCCAATGGTCTTAGGGCGAGTTCTTTATTATCGCTAACATCAAGTGCTGTTTGCGAAGAACGACCATTGGTAATATTAAGATTGACCTGAACCGCTCGAGATTTACTGTTAAGGGCCCCAGATATTTTCTTTTCGATAGCAGACCCAATCGTTAATCGTTGGTTGACCGACTTTCCTTCGTTATCAGTGGCATCAACTGCGGCGCCATTGGCAAGAAGTGCATCAACCAGTGATACATTTGATTGTTCTATTGCTAACATCAAAGGTGAAATACCCAGACTACCACCGTCTCTTTGATTAACATTTGCACCATGCTCAATCAATAGCGTTGCGAGAGAAGTATGCTGTTTGGATATGGCCAATAATAACGGGGTTTGATTGTCAAAATTTTGAAAATATTGATTAGGATCGGAACGGGATTGTAATAGCAGTCTTGTCAGTGATTGATTATTTGTGTCGATGGCGTAAGCGAGTAATGGAATAGAAGCGGTATTTTCTTTATCAGGCGACAGGCCCGCTTTAAATAATCGAGCTAGCAGTGTGGTATCCGAATGCTTTGCCAAGGTCAGCAAAGTATCACCATAATCCCGGAAGTTATCAGGAAGCGTTAAGCCCTTATCAAGTAGCCAGTTAACTATCGGTGCGCTACCTT
>JAHRVB010000225.1 GCA_019090895.1 Kangiellaceae bacterium | reverse complement strand
CTTCATTTGTTCTCCTGTCACTATTAGAATCCTTATTCGCTTTAGTGGCTTTCGTCTTTATAATCATTATTTCAATTAGGCACTATTTAAAAACGAAAAGTCGAGGTGCAATGTTAGTGATGTCTTCGCTCATTGGAACGGTTCTTATTAGCCTTGTAACCACTCTTATGGCGAGCCAGATATCGTCAAGTATGGAGATGCAATTCTTTCTCATAGGCAATGCTATTTTCGGCTTTTTATTTCTAGTTTTTGCTTATGGATTTAGCTTGATTTGTAAGCGAGCAGAGTAGCAAAGGCATATTCGCAAATTTTAAACTAAGCTCGATTCGTTGTTTTGATTAGAACGTGAATCTTTCATCAATAATAAAAACTCAGTGAGACCATGACAAAAAGTCAAATAAAAAATGTATTCAGAATCGTATTATTAACTGGGACTTTTATTTCTCTGTTCTACGTACCATGGATATTGGTGAAGGCTTGGTTATTGCCATTACCCGATTCGGTACAAGAACAGCTTGATGAAGCTGTTGGTCATGGTTTTGAGGGAATGGTTGTTTATGTGGATAAGTCCGGTGAACCACCCAGTTTTTACGCGGCTGGTTTGCATGAACGAAAACAGAAGGTACCCGCTAATCCCAAAGCCTTATTTAAGATCGCCAGTATTGGAAAACTGTATGTTGCTGTTACTATCAGCAAATTAGTTAACGATCAGCGACTATCATTGGATAAAACACTGGCGGAATATTTCCCAGATCTTGTCGGAAGAATCGAAAATGCTGACAAAATTACTTTGAGAATGATGGTGCAACATCGGAGTGGTATTCCTAATTATTCCGACCATACCGGCTTTTGGTCAGATCCACCCACTGGTAATAAAGCAACACTAGAGCTTGCACTTGATTTACCTGCTAATTTTGATCCCGATACGGATTATAGCTATTCAAATACAAATTACCTATTGATTCGCCGACTCATCGACCAAGTGCTAGGTTATAGCCACCATCAATTTATTAAAGAAGAAATATTAAATTCTCTTGGCTTGAGCAATACATTTAGTTCCCTCAGCGAAGTCAATATTGTCGATGTAATGAGTGGCTATCATGTTGACCATGAGCCGGATTTAAACACGGATGATTGGGGAATGTTGGCGACTGCAGAAGATGTTGGTATATTTCTTAGAGCATTAAATGACGGATCTCTGTTTGAAGAAAGAGAGCAAACTATCTATTCGTCAATATACGAATATGAGCATACAGGTTGGGTACCGGGCTACCAGAGTATTGCCAAATATCATAAAGATATTGATACCGTTGTGATTCAATTTACCAATACTACTGGCAGCTACAATTGGAATCTTTCGGAAATCGTTTATAATCGCATTGTGAAAATATTGAAAAAGAATAGATAGTAATATTTTCGGGTAGGTCGGTGTAGAGCTTGCAGCGAAATCCGACTTTTCAAGCTCTATCAAATCTAGCATCCCTATTCAGCGATCATGTTAGATGCCTCAATCAAAGTAAACAGAAAGAATAATTTATGAAAATCAGTGAAATTACAAAAGACGATTTCGAATCATTTTGGCCGGTATTCCAAAATGTTGTTTTAGCGCAAGAGACTTATGCTTTTGACCCAAATATCGATTTTGAAACAGCATACCAATTATGGTGCTTAGCACCGCAAAAGTCGTTTGTGGTCAAAGACAATGACATAATTTTGGGGGCCTATTATATTAAACCTAATTCCTCGGGCCCTAGTTCGCATATCTCAAATTGTGGCTACATGGTAAGTCCAGAAAGTCGTGGGAAAGGTATTGCACGAATGTTATGTCAACATTCTCAAGAAATAGCCTTAGAGCTTGGTTATACCGCAATGCAGTTTAACTCAGTGGTGTCCAGCAATGAAATCGCAATTAAATTGTGGAAGAAGCTAGGTTTCTCAACTATCGGAACAATACCTAAGGCTTACGATCACAAGAAGCTCGGTTTGATTGATGCATTTATCATGTATAAGCAGTTGTGAGGCGAGATACTGACTGTTCAGTGGCGGCTGTTTGGTTATCTGTGTTACAGCCCAATTGGGATGGGCATGCACAATCCTTCAGTTCTATAGAACTGAATTACCAGCAGCTAAATAGAACTTTCTCCATATAATCCATCAGTTTGTATTTTCTGAAATTTGAACTATAAATAAATGTGTCGTACGAATCCTAATAATTGATTCGATAAATCATTCTATTTAAATTTATTAAAATATGTAAAGGAAAACAATATGACTGACTCTGTAAGTTTCACATTCAATAATGGAACAATCACTTGTGACAATAAAACACTTAATGTTTCTAAAGGTGATACGGTAAATTTCTCAATTACCAACAGCTCTACTTCTAATCTTGAAAACTACAGCATTAGGGACTGGGGTATTTATTTTAACAACCCATTTTGTGCGGATAGTGAGAAAAGATACTCTTTTGGGGCTGGTACTCCTGGTAGTAAAACTGTGATGACGGATACCAATACACAGCTAGTTCCAAAATATAACTCGTATATTACCTATGTAGAAACTAATGACGGCCAATTATACACCCTTGATCCTGCCGTTGTCGTTTCTGGCGGTGATACAGTTAACTAAATCAGAAAGATTTATTTTTTTGTGATGATATATTCCGAGAATTGAGGAGTGAAAAGCTCTCTCAATTCTGGTTCGTCCTTAATGCTCTGTAGCGGGTAGTTTTGCTGAACCGCTTTGTTTATCCACTCTATTGCTAACATCGGTTCATTGCAGATAGCGTACATTTGAGCAACCAGTGTTATTAAATATGAATCGTTGACGGCGTCGAGTTGTTGAGTTTCTGTTAATGCTAATTTGCAAGAATCCATCTTTGCTAAAGTTAAATTTTTGAAAACTCTATTGTGGCGATCGTTGGGCTCTCGTACTATTTTTTGATTCAACAATTCTAGCGACCTTTGATAGACTTCTTTAGCCTTAATAGGTGCGTTGCTCCAACGGTGAGCATCTCCTAAATTGTATAAAAATAAGTAGTTATTTGGGTTCTTGTCTACTGCCTGTTTAAAACTAGTAACCGACTCTAAATAATTCCCAGCATAAAATTGTGCTGTTCCTAAGTTCGATAAATTATTTGCTGAAGAAGACAATTTTATTGCTTGTTTGAAAGTCTCAGTAGCTTCATCATATTTCCCTTCACCGAGTTGAATAGCGCCGCTAATCTGAAACGCAAATTCATTATTAGGCGTTAGACTTTGTAAAACTCTATAAGCCTCTACCGCTTTATCAAATTGATTGGTTCTATAATAGAACACCGCCAAATAATTCCAACTCAACCAGTTATCGTCAATAGCAAGCGACTGCTTGAAAGTTTGTTCTGCTTTGTCCAAATCGCCATTCATTTTGTGAATTTGCGCCAGCCCGAAATAGGCCTTTGCATTGTTTGCATCGATGCCAATCGCTTTCTCATATACGTTTTTGGCTTCTGGATACTGAGTTTTTTCGAAAAGAACATCGGCCCAAATCGATTGGCTATAAGAGTTGTTAGGCGCAATTTGAATACCTATTTCCGCATATTTTTCCGCCTGTTCAATCCAAATTCCATCATTTCTGATTTTAGCTGCTCTAATGTAAGTATGAGCGATCTCGTGAATAGCATCCAAAAAGTTCCCATCTCTTTCCAGTGCGTATTCAAATTCTGTAATAGCCGCGTCTAAGTTATTTTTATAGTCATAGCGGTACAAATAACCTAATCCCTGTAAATAATGCTGGTAGGCACTGGAGCCGTGTGGCATCGATTGGTTCACCCGCTGCTCAAGAGACTCCGATATTTTCCAGTTAAGTAAAGCCAATATCGCATTTCGGATTTCCTGTTGAGATTCCAACAGTCTATCCACAGGTATATCATAAACCGTCGATTGAATGAGTTTAGAGTCGCTGGCATTCAGTATTGAAATGGCAAGCCGTCTGGTATTTCCCAGATGCTGTATGGTGCCCGTTAATACCAGGTCGGGATTGTACTTTTTGTAGATAGCCTCCACGCTGGTATTTTTTTGTTTTCCAATTTCGGTCGCTGGTATCACCCAAGCACCTTCATTTTCCTCACCGATTAACGCGAGTTGATTACTGAGGCTAACGGACAGACCTTGGGCGAATACGGCTAACATTGGGTCCGAACTCGGATTGCTAAACGGCAAAACGGCGATGGTTTGGCCTTGTTGCAACAAGACGTCTCGAGAAACTGTGGGTGTGAAATAACTTTGATTGACTGAAATCGCTGTTATTAAGGCGACTACAAAGACGATTGCAAGTCGCCAAGACGTTAGCCAATAGCGCCATCCTTTGTTGGCGGCTTTTGATTTTTCTACAGCCTCGATATTTTTTAGCAATTGTTCTGCAACGGCAGCAGAGTTAGGTCTGTCGCTGATCTCTTTTTCCAAACATTGTTCGATCAAATGTTGTATGGATTTTGGTACGATTAGCTTCGATTGACCGTCTTTTTTAGAAGGCGCTTCGAACGACGGTGAGAGTAGGCGTATAGCCGCTAAAGTTTGATCCGATTTTTCTTTTTGAAAGGGGTGTTCTCGGTAAAATATTTGATAAAGAATAATACCTAAAGAGAATAAATCGCTTTGAGGGGTTAACTTTTCACCGAGAGATTGTTCAGGGCTCATGTAGCCAATGGTGCCACAGAGCGAAAGGTTGGGCTTGCCTTCCAATATTGTTTCTTGTTGATTTAGCTCTGCCGTGTCTTGCTCACTAGAGTCGCTATTGGTCTTAATGACATCAGTGAATTTGGAGTTATGGCGATTCGATGAGTCCACTTGTGATAGTTCATTAGATATTTCCGCAATACCAAAGTCGAGAATTTTTACTTTGGGTTCTTGAGGTCGGATCATTATATTTGAGGGTTTTAAATCTCGATGAATAATACCCATTTTGTGTGCACAGGAAAGTCCTGAAGCAATCTGCCTGGCACAGGCTATCTTGTCCAGTAAGCTCATTTCTTTTTTTAACGGAGAATTCGTATTAGCTTTGGCTTTTGGGAATTTTTGGTTCCTAGCGCTCAATTGTTGTTCGAGTGTAATGCCTTCAATCCATTCCATTGCAATATAACAATGTTTGTTATCTCTTGATACATCATAAATGGTGACGATATTAGGGTGATTTATAGCCGAAGCTAGTCGCGCTTCATCGAGCATTTGTTCCCGAGAAGCGTTAGAGATATTTTTACTTCGGAATACTTTAAGTGCAATTAAACGGTCGAGTTGGAGATCTTTCGCTTGATAAACAATGCCTACCGCACCTTCACCTAACTTCTTCTCGATTCTGAAAGGTTGTTCGGTCGAGGAGTTTTGAACATTGGTAGAGGAGGCTTGCTTTTTATTCTGTTCGTCTTTGCTATTTATATTCGTGCTGGAATCAAGAGCATTTTCTGGTTGTTCTATTTGAGTTAGGTTTTGATTACCATTTTCCGCAACAGATGGGTTCGCGTGAAGTGTCATCAATTGACCATTGATGACAAGTTCAGAATCACAGTTATTGCAAAAAAAATCCAGTGGAGAGTTGGTAAAAGAGCATTGCTGACAAATCATTAATTGATGCTATTCTGTTATTGTCGGATCGACGACTTGAGTTTGCATGGCGTCGACGAACTTATTTTTTATCGCCTCCACTCGATCTCGACCCGCTTTTTTTGCTAAGTACATTGCTTGGTCTGCTTCTTCAATAAATTTATATTCCATTGTTCCCAGTCGACTATGGTAGGAGGCTATTCCAAAACTAGCCGTTATACTCACTTCAACGCTTTCATGTCGGATGACCAAGTTTGCTATATCTGTACGCAATCTTTCTGCATACTGTATCGCACCAAGTTCGTTGGTTTCAGAAAGCAAGAATACAAATTCTTCTCCACCAAGGCGGCCAACAACATCACTTTTTCTTGCAGAGTCCGTTAATAATTGAGATACCGCTTTGAGAACCTCATCGCCACAGTTATGCCCGTAGGTGTCATTGATTGCTTTAAAATGATCAATATCCAATAGCAATAAACTGCATTGAGAATTGTATCGGAGTGATTGCTCCATTGTCTGTCTAATACGTTTTTCAAAGTACTTGCGTGTGTACAGCCCGGTTAAATCGTCGGTAATTGCCTGGCTGTAATGAATAGTACTTTTTAAAGCCGTTGATGCATGTATTTGCAATGACCTTATGAAGTCATTTTGAGTTTCGTTAAAATGGTTGATTTCTGAACAATGATCTAAATACACAACACCCATTATTTTATTGCCATAACTGAGCGGAATTGCCACAGCACTTTTAATCGAAAAGTTTTTGATACTCAAGGTCTGCACCAGTGCTTCATCGGTACAGGCATCTGCTACGAGAACTATATCATTTTCATCAAAACACCGACGAGCAATGGTTTGACTAAATAAATTGTTACTGTCGAGCATGTGGCCATCTTCATCAAAGGTGTATTTATGGCTGGCAATAGAAACGAGTTTTCGTTGATGTTTGTCAAATCTTAAAATAAAGCCTCGTTCGGCCTTTAACACATTCACTAGCATAGGCAACATTTTTGCCAAGAAACTCTCATAAGAAGGCGTGTGATTTAGCAATAAGTAGATTTGATGAATGAGGTTATTTTGAAGAGTCCAATGGTCTATTTTCAAATTGGCATCAGAAAAAGCTTGATCAATCTTTCTTTCTTGTTGTGAATCAGAACTATTTTGAATCACTTTTTGTAAATCATTGACCGCATCATAGAGTGGCTTTGTGCAAAATTCCGGATTGATCTGAGTTTTTCGTTCGGAATGTATCGCACTTAAGTTAACCACTAAACTTCCAAATTTAACATCCGAGTTTAATTCGATAGAAACGGGTGTTTTCGGTTTTATTGCTACGCCATCAACATAAGTGCCAAACCGAGAGCCAAGATCTTGGATAAAAATACCATGTGGCGTTCTGTTTATGCTGGCGTGATGTCGAGAAATGCTGGCGTGCGATAAGATAACATCGTTGCTATTAGCGCGGCCGATAGCAATGGCTGATTCCGTCAACTCAAAGATGGTAGAGCCTTCATTTGAGTTATCCTTCCAACTAAATCTAAGTTTTTCCATCGAATTCAACATCTTATAGGTGCGTATTCTAATTATGGTGCTCAATTATTACACAGAAAAGACGACGAACATAGATGGTTTTATGTTTGAAAGGAGTTACTGGCTAGTCATCTGCAGTTTCGGATGAAAAATAGCGGCATGACATACCTTAAAATTATGCTGTACACCCTCTTTACATCGCTATAAATAGTTATTAGGAATAAAAATGGATTGGTAATTTTTTGAGCTGTTTACCACTTGTTAGACAGATGTTTCGTCCGCTTGAACTTGTTTATATTGAGTTAGATGACTATTATTTAATGGCATAGTAAATTTTTAATGTTTGCTGGAGTTGACTCGACAAATAGCTGCACGGTGCCGTGAAATACGCGTGTATTTTAGGTTCTCGGCCTTGTTACTCTGCGTCAGGAAACACAAGTTTTTAATTGATATTTATCAAGCGCAATATTTAGGTGTAAATAACACTATCATGCAAAAAAAGTACTGGTCAATCGCCTATCGTTTGTTGGTATCAGCTTTGTTAGTGAGCAGCTTCGTGACGTCTATCGCGGTGGGTTTGTTGCTGTGGCGAGAGTATGATTCCAGTATCGAAGTTATTAATAAACAGCTATCGATTGTCTACAAAAGTTCTGCACCATCTATTGCCTTGAGCATTTGGGATCTTGACTACGAGAACACAAGAGTACAGCTAGAGGGCATACTGCATTATCCGAATATCGTTGCAGTGGAGCTTTATCTTGAAGACGATAGTTCACTGATGAAACTAGGTACATTTCCCAAAAATCAAACAACTGTAACTGAGGAAGAAAAGCTCTATTTTACTGATAAAAATGGGGAGCGAATTCTCGTCGGTAAGTTAAAAATTACAGGAAGTTTGGAGTCTGCATCTGAACAGTTGATCGGAAACGCTCAGTTGACTCTTGTGGCTGTTCTATTGATGACCTTATTACTATCTTTGTTAACAGTCTGGTTGGTTAATCAATTGTTGACCCGTCATATCCTCCATATCGTACATTTTACCAATAACTTGACAGTCGAGGGGTTGAAAGAAACATTGACTCTCCGACGTTCGAATAAACAATCGGATGAATTAACACTATTGGTAGAATCGGTGAATAATATGCGGCAAAAGTTACTGGTGGACATCCAGCAACGAGAAGATATGGAAAAAATTGTCGCCGAGGATAAAGTGAGAGAAGCCTATATTCTTGCAAGAGAAAAAGCGAAATCTGATTTTCTGGCTATGATGAGTCATGAAATGAGAACTCCAATGAATGCGGTCATCGGATTATCGGAACTGCTATCTGAAACCAAATTAAATGAACAACAGCGTCACTATAACAATGCTGTTCTCTTGTCAGGACAAAATTTGTTAGGTGTTATTAACGATGTATTAGACTACTCAAAAATAGAGTCAGGAAAAATGGAGTTGGATATTGTTGATCTTAATCTCAAAGAATTGTTGACAGATATACGCGATATATTTACTCCAAAAGTCGAAGAAACAGGAGTAGAAATGTTATGCAGTTTGGAAACGAGCGTACCTGTTTTTATTCATGGGGACCCGCTGCGTTTTCGCCAAATAATTATGAATTTCATCAGCAACGCTTTCAAATTTACCAAAGAAGGGGAAATCATTCTAGGTGTTAAAGCTGACCCATCCCGACCAGACAATATTTATATTTATGTCCAGGATACGGGTATGGGTATTGATTCGGAACGCTTAGAAGGGATTTTTAACGCATTTGAACAAGAGAAATCATCTACGAGCCGGAAATTTGGGGGAACTGGTTTAGGATTGTCGATTAATAGCAAATTGGTAGAACTCATGAAAGGTGAGATTGGGGTAGACAGCGAAGTGGGGCAAGGATCTCGCTTCTGGTGTTCAATTCCGTTAGTGCGTAGTCATTTATTAGAACCTGCCGTAGCTAACTTACGAAGTCTGGAACGTAAGCGCCTTCTATTGATGGACGCACAAGTGACCTATTGTTCTATGGCTGAACAGCAAGCAAGGGATTGGGGGATGATAGTGGACGTTGCTAATTCGGAGTTTGAAGCCTTGAAGTTACTGGAAACTTCGGAAGCGGACTACGACTTGATAGTGTTAGATGTAAAAATATCTTCGGATTCGAGTTCGAATTTGATTAAACAGATCAAGAAGAAAAAAATGAAAACAGGCAGCAAGATTGTTGTTCTAACGGCAATGCGCTATTTACCAAATAGCGAAACAACCTCTCAACTAGGTATTAACGAAGCTATCATAAAACCGGCATTAGTTTCTGATTTATCGGAGGTGTTTGTGCGTGTATTAGTTGGTAAAAATACTTCCATAAAACGTCCTGAAGAATCAAAAAAAGCTAGTAGAAATATTTCGTTGTTAATTTTGATTGTAGAAGACAACAAAGTAAATCAAATGGTGATCAAGGCAACATTGGAGAAGTTAGGACATCAATGTTTGATTGCAAACGATGGCATTGAATCCGTTGAACTATCTATGGAACATTCTCATAAAATAGATTTGATACTAATGGATTATGAAATGCCAAATATGAACGGTTTGCAAGCCACTGAGAAAATTCGAACATTTGAAAAAAGTAAAAAAACGAAAGCTATTCCTATTTATGCACTCACGGCACATGCTTTGGAAGAGTATCGTCACCTATGCATTGAGGCCGGAATGGATGGAGTGTTAACAAAGCCACTCATTCGCAAAGAACTTACTAGGGTTTTAGAACAAATAAGCGATAAACTCTTAATAGTCGAATAGAAATTTGTAACCGAGGTCATTATTAAAATCCCTGACTATTTTATATATCCCGACCTTTTCATTTGTTCCGTCGCAAACTTCTGAGAGTTGTCGAGCGCTTGTTCAACCGTAATTATTCCTCTTAGAGCTTTATTGATCTCGATGCCAACTTGCCGACCAATCGCAGGATATTCTGGAATGTGAACAAATCCGATACCAGTGTAGGGTACAGACTTTAGGGTGAAATCTCTTGGATCAGCTTTTTTAATCGCCCTGAAAGTTAGGTCAGCAAAAGGCGCGGAATTTAAGTATTCTTTTTGGTAGGTAGAATGTCTTGTTCCAGGAGGGACCGCTCCCCAGCCTTTTTTATTAACAACTGTCTTTATGTATTCTTTAGAGGTTGCCCAGCGCAAGAATCTCATTGCTTGTTCTGATTGTTTTGAAGAGCTGGGAACTGCCAGTGCCCATGACCACAGCCAGTGAGAACCTTTTGGAGTTACCGCTGTTGGTGCAAAAGAGAAGCCTACTTTACCATGTACTTTTGACAAATTAGGGTCATTCAACGTAGCAGCTAACACACTGGCATCCACCATAATTCCGAGTTTACCCTCAGCAAACAAATCTCTGTTATCTTGCCAGCCATTAAGTGCGCTGTTTGGGGAACCGTACATTTTAAGAATGTTGTCGTAATAAGTGATTGCGGCTTTCCATTCTGGGGTGTTAATCGTAGGGTTCCAGTCTTCGTCGAACCACCGCCCTCCAAAAGTGTTTATCAGGGTCGAAATATAGATCATATTTTGTCCCCACCCCGCTTTTCCTCTTAGAGCAATACCGTATATATTTTCTTGGGGGGCATGTACGACTTTAGCCAAGTCCATTATTTCAGAATAGGTAGGATAAAGGGGCATTTTTATACCTGCTTTATCGAACAAGTCCTTCCTGTAAAAAGTAATGCTACTTTCGCCATAAAATGGCAATGCATATAGCTTGTCTTGATAGGATAAACCTTGTCGAATGGGAGCCAATAGGTCATTCAAATCATACTTTTCAGGTAAATCTACGATTGGCTTAAGCCAGCCATTCTTTGCCCAAATAGGAGCTTCGTAGGGCCCAATCATCATCACGTCAAACTGGCCTTCGGATATTGCAAGATCACTCATTAATCGTCTGCGTAGTGTATTTTCCGTGAGTATCTTCCACTCTAGATTGATGTCAGGGTGTCTTTCTTCGAACTCCGTAGATAACTCACGCATAACATTCATTTCTGGATTGTTAACGATCCCGATTGTTAGAGTTATCGAATTATTGTTAGATGCTCTAAATTGGTTAAGGCCATGTTTGGACAGTATCCTTTCGAGAGAACCATCTTGAACCATGGACCGTAACCCACGGTTAAACGCTTTCAATTTCTGTTGGTAGTCCGGAGCATTTCTAGAAAAGGCGGCATAGAATGATTTCCCGACTTGAGGAAGAGAAATAAAGTCTAATTGCCCGATGAGGTTAGGACGTTTTAGTACCATTAAATCAGAAGCGACATATTTATCTATCACGGCAAAATCTATTCGCCCGTGGGCAACTTTGTCGATATTTTGGAGATTTGTTCTAACTGAATCTTTATTAAGTAGGTTTGATGGGTCGAAATTTTGAAGTGCATCAGCTCCTCGCACAATGCCAAATGAATAACGCTTAAGTTTTTCTTGATAATCCGCCAACATTTCAATGGCTTCTGCTAATCGAGTAGTTTCAAGCGTTTTCTTTTTTAACAGTCCGATATTATTTCCTGGGAAGGGTGAAGAAAATACGAATTTGTCTTGTAAAGAGTTGTTATTGAAAAGAGGTATTACTCCATCGACATCGCCTCTTTCAGCAAAGTATCTAGCTCTTGCCATAGGATAGAATTTTATCTCTATAGTGTAACCAGAACGTTCAAATGCCTCTTTGAATAGCTCATACACGTAGCCGTTGTCAGGTAAGTTTTTACCTATATAAGGTTCAAACTCAGTAGCGACTAACGTAACACGATTAGAGAGATGAGAGTCCCCTGCGGCATAAGATAAGAAAAAACAGCTAAGAACAAGGAAAAATACGGAGTTAATTGCGATTTTCATACATCCTCCTAGGAACGTCCTCCTTTGAAAAAGTGGCAACAAATTATTCTAGCGGGACCGACCACTGCGATTAAATTGCTATTCAAAGGAATGACTAACAGGTTGTTATATTATAGACTAATAATTTAAAGGTAGTGCAAGCGAAATACGGCAATCAAATTAATAGTATTCCGCGAGCCTAGATCGCTCAAAGGACAAATGGTTTCGCGGCGTTTATGGAGTCGAAGCTAATATGATTTTAGTATTAAATAGCGATTTAATATTTCGAAGGAACCTATAGGGAACGGTACTTACTAGCTTATGTGTTCATAAAGGACCATTAGAGCAATCAATCTTATAGAGAGATATTTATCCGTTTTTATTGGTGAAGAGAAAATAACAGAAACGATATTGCCATTTAAGGAGAAGCGATAATGAAACATCTTATAGTGATTTTTTTATTTCTGGGTCATAACTTTGCGAATTTTGGAGTCATAGCACAAAACAGG
This sequence comes from Kangiellaceae bacterium, assembly GCA_019090895.1. Lineage (GTDB taxonomy): Bacteria > Pseudomonadota > Gammaproteobacteria > Enterobacterales > Kangiellaceae. Next base: position 3,008 of record JAHRVB010000225.1, on the reverse strand, counting down.
CTGGACAATAATTATCAATCGATTCTCACCAAATATGTCTCTAATAAAGGCCCAGGTGTTGCAGTTATCATGGTGAAGAATGGGGAAATACTGTTTGAAAGCGCTCGAGGAATGGCCAATATTGAGCATCAAGTTCCATTAACAACAAACAGTGTGTTCAGACTTGGCTCAATCACAAAACAGTTTACTGCCGCAGCGATCATGATGTTACAAGAGCAAGGAAGGCTCAATGTTAAAGATGACATGAAAAAATATGTACCCGATTTTCCCACCGAAGGTAATACAATAACGATTGAGCATCTTCTTACCCATACTTCAGGCTTGGCTAATTACACTGACGATCACGATTTGTTTAGTCTGGAAATTCAAGTTCCTATCGATCTAGATAAAATGCTAAAACGTTTTGAAGAACATCCAATGCCACATAAGACCGGTGAAGTGATGCAGTATTCAAATACTGGATATGTTTTACTGGGAAAAATCATTGAAGTGGCGAGTGGTCAAACCTATGCGGATTTCATCGAAAACGAGATCTTTAAAAAACTGGACATGAACTCGAGCCAATATGGTGGCGAGCAGATCATTGCTAATCGAGCCAATGGATACGACAAAACAGCAGACGGTGTGGTGAACGCCTCGCATATTGATATGAGTTGGCCTCATGCTGCGGGTTCTTTGTTATCAACCGTGGGTGACCTGAATATTTGGTTTAAGGCGCTACGTTCGGGGAAAATAATCTCTGACAAAAGCTATCAACAAATGATCAAGCCCTTTCAATTGAATGACGGTACTTTCTCTGATTATGGTTACGGAATCCGAATAAACAAACTCAATAAATACGATACTGTGGAGCATGGTGGCGGCATACCTGGATTTGTCACTTGGGCCGTTTATATTCCAACGGAAGATCTTTATGTCGCTGCATTAACAAACGCTGGTAACGGCGACCCGGGCGTCGTCGCGCGCTCGCTAATTGCTAAAGTACTGAATATTCCTTTGCCAAATTTCGAGCCCTACAAAATAGCACACAGTAAAGCGAAGACATTGTTAGGAAGCTATAGCATTAGTGAAGACTCAGAAAGAACCTTATTATTAGAAGATGGTAAGTACTATACTCAAAGAGATGGTGGCAGAAAATTCGAAGTGATCCCTTTTTCCCAAGAAGGGTTTTATTATGATAATAGTTTGACCTATATTCAGTTTGACAAGAACGAAAAACAACAACAAGTAATGAATTTTTATTACAGCCTAATCATTGATCCTCAAAAAGCAGTCAAAGAGTAATATCAGGAGTGAACCCATGAAAATGTCAGTGGAAGTTGAGATAGGAGCAGTCAAAGAAAAAGTTTGGGCCGCCATCACCGATATCGAAAATTGTGAAAAGATGATAACAGGCATTGTAGGACTTAAAGTCATCGATAAACCCGAGTCTGGTGTAGTCGGACTAAAATGGTCTGAGACTCGAGTGATGTTCGGTAAAGAAGCTGAAGAAACCATGTGGATTACGGATGCGGTAGAAAATGAATATTATTGCACTCGCGCAGAAAGCCATGGTTCTATTTATGCGACTAAGCTCTCGTTGCAAGAAAATAACAACGTAACCGTTTTATCAATGACATTTACCGGAACGTCGGATTCTGCTTTCGTTAGAATGCTAACTGTTGTTATGGGATTGTTTATGAAAAAGTCGATGATTAAGATGTTACAAGCCGATCTTGAAGATATAAAACGTTTTGTCGAAGCACACTAGGCTTTTGCAAATATCCTGTTATCGGCATTTTATTGCTCATATAAGGAGAAAATGAATCTCGATCCATAACAAAAGATTTATGCTCAGCATCATTTTTCTATAACGATACCCAAATAGCTGAGGATAACTCAGATTGGCTTAATATTTGCTCTGAATGAAATAGATGACCTATTTAAAAAATACAGGAGTATTCAAAAATGATGCATGCTAGTTCTAACAATTCGTTTTATCTCAATACGTCACCATTTAGACGCTTAATTATTTCCTTTTCTCTATTTCTTTCTCTTTCCACTTCTGTCTTTGCAGAGAGCGAAACGAACACCCAAGATTTCAAGGTGACGGAACAATTCATTCAGCAAATTGTTTCGCAAGTAAAAACGATGTATGTACTAGAAGATGTCGGCAACAAAATGGCCCAGTATGTAGCCAAGCAATACCAGTCCGGCGAATACTCTCATTTAGCTTCACAAGATTTGGCGGAAAAAATCACCGCCGATTTACAGCACATCTCAAATGACCTTCATATGTACTTACGTTTTGACCCTGACAGCGCCAAAAATATGTCCACAAGAGCTGAGCGGAGAGAGGGGCCATCAGAAGAGCGAATGGATTTTTTCAGACAGCGGGCAGAAAACTCTAATTATGGCTTGACCGAATTCAAATGGTTAGCCGAAAAAGTAGCGCTAATCACCGTGACCGGGTGGCATGAACTGCAATGGAATAAGGATAAAGTGGATAGCTTGCTAACGTTAGCGGAAGGCGCAAAGGCGATTATATTTGACGTGCGCTCGAACGGTGGTGGGTCACCTAGTGCTATCCGATACATTCAAGGCCACTTTGTTGATAAACCCATTCATTTGATGACCTTTAAGAACCGTATGCAAAACCAATCTTTTGATGGTTATACGGAAGAAAATGTCGACGGTGAAAAACGGGTAGGTACTCCAGCTTATATTCTAATTGACGCTAATTGTGGTTCGGCTTGTGAGGACTTTGCAATGACCTCGAGAGACGCCGGTATTGCAACCTTAGTGGGCGAAACCACAGCGGGAGCTGGTTACATGAATAATATTGTTCCAATAGCGGATAAGTTTACCTTGAGTGTATCCGTAGCGGGTGCGTTCAGCGCCATCACAGGGAAAAACTGGCAGGGCATAGGAGTTAAGCCGGATATAGAGATTCGATCAATAGACGCGCTTAATGAAGCGCATCGATTAGCATTAGTTTCGATATCAAAAAATGAAACAAAGGAAAGCAG